>CP092079.1:825517-833671 GCA_022226955.1 Nitrospira sp. | reverse complement strand
GATGTACAACGATACCGTGTTGGGCTTCAACAAGTCGGGCAAGGAAGTGGCGCGCATTCAGGTCGAAGAGCCGATCTATATTCGGCCGGCCGAGCGCGTGACCTGGTTGTAAGCGAACGCCAGGATCGCTTCAGGGGGGGGGCGGAGTGCCTGCGGGGGGTCCGCCCCCCCCCTTCTCGTTTTATCCTGCGTCATCTTGTGTGCAAGAACGCAATTCATGTAGTTGAGACTGCCCGTACGTGTATCCTCAACTTTCAGCAAGAACAAATCTTTCTCGAAGGCGAATATCATGATATTGGGAGAGGCTGGAAGAATTGTGCGAGGCTCCCACGAAGCGGCGATGTGCTCAATGCCTCATGTTCGGCCATGGGGTCGAGACCGCGCGTCAGTGTGCGAATGGCCTGGTTTGACACTATGAACTAGTTATAGGCCTAGAAATAAGATTAGTGTTATGGTCTGATTCTCTGATCAGAGAAAAAAGAGGGGGGTGGCTTGACGCCCCGGCAATGCAACCAATACACTTGTCATTATACGTAGGCTCCCCAAACAATTGAGCGAGGGACATGATTATGCAATTAACGAAGAGTGATAGGGACGAGTTGCCGGGGCGGTTGGTGACGGGTCTTTCGAAGATTGGCCTGTCGATGAAGAGTCGGCCGTGGCGCCGGCAGGGGCGGCAAGGCGTGGGGCCGCTGCAAGTGCAGGTCTTATCGTTTTTGCGAACGCAGCCCAATCGGTGCGCCATGGTGTCGGTGATCGCGAAAGAACTGTCGGTCAAGCTGCCCACCGCGTCTGAGGTGATTCGTACGCTGGAGTTGAAACAGCTGGTCCGCCGCCGCCGGTCGAATACCGATAATCGTGTGGTGACCGTCCATTTGACAGCAAAGGGTATGAAAGCTAGCCAAGTGGGAACCGGATGGCCGGAAGCGTTGGCGGCGGCAACGCAGCAGTTATCGGGGCAGGAGCAGGCCGATCTTCTGGCGATTCTCGTGAAGATGATTCGGTCGTTGCAGGCGCAAGGCGAAATTCCCGTTGCGCGGATGTGTGTGTCGTGCCAGCATTTCAGCCCGAATGCGCATCCCAGCAGCGCGGCGCCTCACCATTGCCAATTCCTGGCTATCTCGTTGGCGGATCAGTCGCTGCGCCTCGATTGCCAGGATTACGTTGAAGCGGCGCCCGTCGTGGCGAAGCAAGCGTGGGAGAGATTTGTCCAAGAGAAATCTGCGTAGCAGCCAACTCGCCGTAAACAGGTGTTGTCCGTAAAGGCGGCGGGCTAGGGCGTGCTGTCTCTGGCCGGTTCTTTCCCTAGATACAGCGAGCGATCGGATTCAATATTTGTGAGGAGGTCTTCCAGTGCTAACTGGAGGGCCGCCTCTATGGGGTCGTGATCCGATGCCGTCACCCACCGGACAGAAGATCCCGTCGCGGCTCGTTCCACATCATAGGATTTGATCGGCTCTGTCGCTGCTGCCATGTCTGCCTGAAGGCGGATGCGGTAGACGTACGGCCCTCGTGCGAGCATTGATAGTCTGGCGGTTACTCTCATGGCCAGATCCGCGGGTTGTTCAGATACAGAGGCAAAGGTACCGCGAGCGCGGATGTATTCCATCGTGGCGCGGGAAAGATCCGGCATGCGCCATTCCAGCAGTGCGATGCCCGGCATGTGGTCGGCGCCTTGAATCGTCAAGCTGCTAATCGACACTTGTAGTGAGCGAGGAATTGGGCTGTTCGCTGGATGGCTCGGGACTGGATGGACTTCAATCCGATGTAGGCATCCCGGCAGGGTCGTAAGAAGGAGCAATGCGATGCTCATCCATTCAGCTATCGAAAAACGTGGGTATGCGAGCAGTGTGTAGGTCCAGGGCATGGTCGCGTTGTGGGTCGGTGAGATTAGGGCTGCGTGTGTGTGGTGGATGGAGACAAGATGTTCAGGTCTTTTAGCGCTCGTTGGGCCTGCTCGCGGTACGCGCGGTCGGTAGGATTGGTATAGGTATCGATCACTCTCTGGTAGGTCGCGCGAGCTTGCGCTGGCTGCTTTTTAATCGAAAAATATTGGCCCAGTGCGAGCCAGTTTTGCGCTGCGGCTTCATTGGCTGTTTTCATCAAGGCAAACTCCCGTTCAACTTGCGTGGTGCCTTGCAGTTGCGCTCGTTTCCGAACGGTTTCTCCCATCTGTCCCGCCATGGCTTCAATCTGCTCGTTCTCGCGCACAGCGGCTTCGACATGATTGTTCTTCAGATGTGAGTAGAATGCCTCTACATGGTCTTTTACGATATCGGCCCGTTGTTGATACGTATCGTGGGTGCATCCAACGCTGAATGCGAGGAGGACTCCGATGCCAGCGGCGGCAAACTGCAATGGTGACCCGAGCATGAGCGCATCCTTTCCCATAGGACCAAGTCTGGGGAATGGTCGTTGGATGAGAGAGTGTACCATATTCAATTCAGAGTCGATATTCGGCATCAGACGGCGTGGTCAGCTTGGGGGTGGCCTCAGACCGATAGTGCAAAGGCGTAGTGACAGGGCGTTCACGAGTGTGGTACAACTCCCGCGTTCCTTGCCGATGTCATCGTGTGTTTGTCCCCATCGTCTAGCCTGGCCTAGGACATTGCCCTTTCAAGGCAGTAACACGGGTTCAAATCCCGTTGGGGACACCAACCACCGTTCAAGCGTTTGATAAGCCTGAAGGTCTCTCCTTCATGGCCTCCTTTGCGTGGCGTTTGCTACGAAAAAGGGGACGCCATGGTTACGACTTTCCTGCGGTACGGTACGTACTACGCCCGTCTTTTCATCCCTACCGATCTCCGTGGTATTCTCCGGCGCACCGAATTTCAGCGCAGCCTCGGGACGAAGTTTTACCGGGAGGCAAAGACCAAAGCCGGTGTGTGGTCTGGTCATATGGCCGCCTTGTTTGTGCGGCTTCGCATGACACGAGAATCAAGGATGACACCCGAAGAAATCACAGCCCTGGTTAACCAGTACGCCAGCATTCGGCTGGGAGAGTGGGAAGAGGCCTGGTACGGGGGAGACAACCCAGGTTGTGAGGCGGTGGGTACCGGGTGCGATGCAGACGGGGAGCCATACTCCGACCACTGGCAGGACGCCCTCGCCCTGTTTACTCAGGCCGACATTCAGGACTACGCCAAGGCCCTGAAGTTGGGTACGGCACAGGCGCTAGCTGTGATTGAACCCATAGCAACGGATTTTCTTGCCCGACATAACCTCTCCGTCCCCCAACCATCCCCGCTCTACCGGCGGCTCTGTAGAGAACTGGCAAAGGCCGAAATGGGAATTGCTCAGGAGGTCATGAAACGTCTCCAGGGGGACTACAGTAGCTCTTACTCAGGTATATCCGCAGCATCGTCTCAGGGTGGCCCCCGTGGTGTGGAGCTTCGGCCCTCTAAGCCGATGTCTGAAGTACTCGCGGCCTACTTCGCTGAGCATAAGCGCCAGCCACGAACCGACTCCCAGATGCGGAGCGGTTTCAGCAAGTTCCTGGAAATCATTGGCGGAGACTGTCCAATACAACGCCTCAGCAAGAGCCATTGTCGGCAGTACAAGGAAACACTGATGCGGTTGCCCAAAGCGATGTCAGCCAAGGAGCGGGGGCTTTCGCTTAAGGACCTACTGGAAACGCTAGAGAAGAAGGGCAGCTACGAAAAGCTCGGCGTCGCGTCCGTGAATAAGTACCTGCACAACCTGGCCCACCTGTTCGGCTGGGCCGAGAGTCAGGGCTTTTATGAAGGGGCAAATCCCGCGAAGAATCTCACGCTGTCCCGTCATGGGAGGCGGGGGGGTGGTCATGAGGCATTCACAGACGGCGAATTGTGGCGGATCTTTGGGGCGCAGGAATTCAAGGCACAGACGCTACAACGCCCGGAACGGTATTGGATGACGCTTTCTCTATTACACACCGGCGCACGGCGGGAAGAGGTCGCCCAGTTGAACCTGGCAGACATTGTCAACGAAGACGGCGTGGAGTACTTCAACTTCACGGATGAAGGCGAGGGGCAGAAGGTGAAGACACAGGCGAGCAAGCGCCGTGTCCCCATCCATTCCACTCTGATAGCTTTAGGCTTCCTCGACTATGCCGCAAGGATGAAGCGGGGGGGACACTCCAGGCTGTTCCCGATGTTGAAACGGGGACAGAACGGCTACGGTGATCCTGTGGGAAAGTGGTTCGGGAGGTTTCTGCACAAAGTGGGCATCACTGACCCCGCTAAGGTCATGCACTCATTCAGGGACACGGCGAATACACTGCTCGCGGTGCTCCGTGTCCCGGAGACCTACCGTCTTGCGTTGATCGGTCACGAAGGGCAGACCGTGAACGAAACGCACTACCTGACGCGTAGCGAACTCCCAATCAAAGAACTTCAGCGAGAGGTTGAGAAGCTGAACTTTGAAGCCTGCCTGAAACCGTTACTCATAGGAGCCGTATAGACCTTTCAAACTGCGGGTTTTTTCTCTTTAATAAGTTGGAGAAGGTCAGCATACGTATAGCCTATTTCGTGCCCGTCTGGCGTCAGCGCCGTGAACCCCTCACCATCTGTAGTCCTCTTGGTCCTCACATGTACTGGTGTTGCGTTTGGCACATCGTGCAGAATTAGGAGAATCTCTTTCTCATCCCCTGGCTTTAAACTCTCCATCACAGAACAGTTGTGTCGATCCGCCAGGTGCAGTATCCACGTCTTTTCTTTCATGATATTTCCCTTCATGGTTTGGCACTGCCTAATTTTCATTATACGCTTTCTGCTTCCTGGCGAAGGGCCTGCGACACACTCCGCGTGGATATCAGCGCCATCCCCTCAGGCAATGCCCTAAGGTCGTCGCTGATGTTTCTCGCGGTGGCTCAACTAGCTTTTTGAATTGGGGGAAGCCAACTTCTTCGATTCTGGAATGGGTTAGATCTGTTTGGGAGTTAGCTTCCCCACTAAGGGGGTGGTGTGTATGGACTATTGGGAGGACTTATAGGGAAGTCGTTCAATACTCCCACCTCCACACCCCCCACATAACAAGGGAGAACCGTAGAGGTTCCTAGAGGTGTGGAGGGGTGTCAGTACAGACTTATCGAGAAGGCTGAAGGGGAGGTCGGTCAGGTCCTCCCATCTCCCTCACACCACCACACAGGGGAGGATCTTAGAGGTCCCTGTAGGTGGTGCTTGAGACCTTCCCTTCTATCCCAGCGATCTTCTCGAACGTCTCTAGCATGACCCGCTCAGCCATTCGAGCATTTCTCTGAGAGGTCAACACAGCATCGTGAATGGGCAGGGCTGGAGCATTACGCTGGAGAAGTTCTAACAAGACGGCTATTAGGGTTTGCGATTCAAGGAACATCAGGCGATGCCCCACACCTGTCCCGAATCGGTCCGCCACTGGGTAGTGTGCCTGTTTGATTGCGTCTATCACTGGCCCCACTACTCCTCCCACCCTCGCCAACTCCCCACGGTCAAACCGTTCCTTGGATTGACGTGGAAAGTTTCTCCGTTTGGTTTGTGGGGGATCAAAGAGGAGGGCGTTAAACAGTTTCTTGATACCTGGCCTTGATTGCTCAAAACCGGGAATGCGGTAAGGGTCGTCCTGGAGGGCCGTGGGAATTGCCATCCCAGCAACCCCGTAAAGCAGTCGTGGCACTGCGGCGCTGTAGTCCGTCTCAACGACTTCTTGGCCGTCGATCAAGAGGCCCCGCAAGCGGTCTGCTTTACCCATCTGTTGCCAGAATGCCCCGAACAATCGCCCCCCACTTGTGAACGAGGAGCGGGTGAAGTACCGCCTTAAGTTTCGTTCTCTAAGGTCCACCAAGGGCAACGGGAACCCAAGGAAGGCACGGGTGGTTATCGGCACCCCACGAAGCCAGGCATTAATGGCCCGAACCTCCTGGCGATACCTCACCGTGTGTGGGTCATCCTCATAGTCTTCAAGATCGGCCTCCTTGAAGTCGTCGGCCCGTTCACTTTTCAAGACCACCAGTTCTTGCCCCTCGTAGTTGGCGCTGATGTGGTCAAGGGTGACCCTGTAGGTATTTAGCAACTCCACGAGATGCGGCCCAGCTGAAATAACGGTCTGATACCGACTGACGGCAAACTTAGATTGTGCCCCCCGTTTGCCTTTCACCTGAATCACAAGGCCGCTCTGCTCCAGGCTGTCGAGGATAGCCGGAAGCATTTTCCCGTGCAGGAATTCCGGTTTGTACCGGCGTTGATATTTCCGTGAGAGTACCCGGTTGCTCCTGGAGAGGTGCAGCCTGCCCGGTTCGTTGGCGAGGTGGTTGTAAGCGAGGTCGGCTACGAGTGCCCCGACCGTTTGCTCATACCGTTGTTGGTCTTGGGGGTGTCGCCGCCTCGGTCGCTGTGCGCCTTGAGTGCGCTGCTTCTCAAGAATAGTCAAGACATGGGCGGTGAGGGGTGGGGGTGGTGTTGCTGGGGTTGTGGTGTTTGCGGAATAGACACGCCAAGGATTAAAGGGCCTGTCTGGCTGCTCGCCGTGATCCTGGCACTTCATCGAATGATATGGTCCCTTCCAATCGTGACAATTGGGGCAGCAAACCCCGCAGACGTTCACGCGGGCAGAGGTCGAACGCCCCCGCCCGTGTTCGCCTTCGCAGGTTGAGCCGTCTACAGGTCTGCTGCCGTTTGTGGTGTGGGGTGATACCGTGTGTCCGTCCGGGCACACAGTTTGGGCGCTGTCTACTGTGGGCGGCTTTGCCCCGGTTCTGATGACTGAAGAGGGGGGCGCGGTGTGCTGATACGTGGGGCTAGTCTCTTTCGGCCCGGTAAATAGGCCGCCAACTCAGCCTCAGTGAATACCCGCTGTTTTAGTGCAAGTTGTAAAAGGGAACACATCCAGTCATACCGCTTGCCCATTCTTTCAGCGGCTTCCACCCGTGTTCGAAACTCTCCCGCACTCACACGCCGGACCACTTCATCCCACATGGGCTGAAAGGGTTTCCGTTCCTCCCGCATCTGCCAATCCATCCACCCGGCTAGATTCATTTCTTTTCTGGGGGGTGTGCCTAGGAGCCCAGGAAGGGGAAACGGCCCATCCGCCTCTTCGACATCCACGAGGCCCTCGTTTTGATAACTCGACTCGCTATATCTGCGTGGCACGTTGACGCTTCCTCTCCAGGGCTGAGGGGCGGTGCCCCATTCGGTATGGGTGGAGCACACAGGCAACAATCCGGCACGCCCTCACTTCGGCGGTTTGCCCACAACAACACTCCAGGCACTTCGCTCTTATCGCTTTCAGCGGTGTAAGCAACACTGGTAGAGGCTTCGATGGTGTGTGGAGGTCAGTCATGGGTCTTGATCCTTTCGGGGTTGGTGAAAAATGGGGATGCAGCGAGACTTGCTAAGCGCAGCAAGAGGGTTTGAGGGGGGCGGCCCTCAGAGAAGGCCCGTCCTTGGTCTCTACCCCCCTCGCTGGTGGCATATTGGGACACGATCTCCCCCAAGACGCCCAAACGGACATCCCGGAGGAGGATCGTGCGAGAAAGTCGGGCTATGTAGGGGGCATAGACTGGAGGGTATCGCAGAGGTCTGTCTGTGGAAGCACCAAGAGGCAGGATGGGGGTGTCCAACACAGGAGTTTGTCTGAGAAGGCGGGGCGGTTCCGACCTCTCACCCCCAAAAAATGAGGGGGTACCCCCTTAGAGGTGCTTGCGGAGGGTTGGGAGGCGACTTCCTTGCCGGACCAAGAGGAGTTCGTACTTGGTGCCCTGTGGTGTCTCAAGAAGAGAAGAGATGTGGCCCCGGTAGAGCTTCAAGGCCCGCCGGACTAGGAGTGAAATAGAGGGCCTATCGGTTGGCGATGTGCCCGCCAGGGCAGACTTTAGCCAGGTCAACGCAGTGTCTGTCTCACTGTCCGTCCTGATTTTCCGCACAACGGTCGTTTGTAGGACGTGGCGGACACGCCGCCCGTTGTGTTGCGGATGGGTGACGGGGTTGTGCGCGGGGTCATGCATGGGAGGTCTCCTTGAGTGGGTGGGTGTGGTCCGTGCGAATTTGAAATAAGTGGGATTGTAAGCTCCCCGTAAACCGCGACACTCAGTAAGGAGAACTTTCTGGCAGAATACGTCACCCTAGCCAGGAGGTTCCTATGCGCCAGTCGAAGTTCACCGAAACGCAAATTGTGTCGATCCTGAAAGAGGCCGATGCCGGT
>CP092079.1:672810-825417 GCA_022226955.1 Nitrospira sp. | reverse complement strand
ACCGGGACCAGCGGCCTTGGGAACGACAATACTGCGTTGAACAGCGGGGCGGCCTATGTGTTCACCCGCAGCGGGAGTGCCTGGACACAGCAGGCCTATCTCAAAGCCTCGAATACGGAGACGAACGATGCGTTTGGATACGCCGTGGCCTTAGACGGCGACACGCTGGTGGTTGGAGCCCTAGGAGAGGACAGCAACGAGACCGGGACCAGCGGCCTTGGGGGCAACAATACTGCGTTGAACAGCGGGGCGGCCTATGTGTTCACCCGCAGCGGGAGTGCCTGGACACAGCAGGCCTATGTGAAAGCCTCCAATACGGAGGCGAACGATGAGTTTGGCCGGAGTCTGGCGCTCAGCGGCGACACCCTGGTGGTCGGAGCGTACCAGGAGGATGGCGCCGCGACCGGGGTCAATGGCACTCAGAGCAACGGCGCCGCGGACAGCGGCGCGGTCTATGTGTTCACCCGCAGCGGGAGTGCCTGGACACAGCAGGCCTATCTCAAAGCCTCAAATACGGAGGCGAACAATTATTTTGGCTGGAGTGTGGCACTCAGCGGCGATAGGCTGGTCGTCGGAGCGTACCCAGAGGAGAGCAACGCCACCGGGGTCGACGGCGATCAGACCAACAACAGCGCCGGTAACAGCGGGGCAGCCTATGTATTCACCCGCAACGGAGGCGTCTGGTCGCAACAGAGTTATGTCAAAGCCTCGAATACGGAGCTGGGCGATAGCTTTGGATATGTCGTGGCGGTAAGCGGCGGCACGGTGGCGGTTGGGGCCATGGCGGAGGATAGCAACGCCACCGGGGTCAACGGCAATCAGGCCGACAACAACACCAGTAATAGCGGCGCGGTCTATGTGTTTCAGTAACACGACGCCGGTCTGAGCAACTGGGTTCTGTCTGGTGCGGAGCGCTTGCCCCTCCGCCCCACACCAACCGAGTCGCAGCGTCCCCCCACCGGCGCAGACATGTGCGCCATCAGCTTCTTCTCAGTCATCCCATTCTCGCACCGCCGCCCTACACTCCAATAGGCCCTGCTCATCAATAAACTGATTCGATACAATTACGAAGCGGCGGCAGGACTCGCTACTCGAAAGAAAACCGGCCCCACTCCCCTTCGCTCCCTCCACTACAATCTCGGGCGTGTCGTCCATCGCAATCCGACCCGCCGCCCGAGCCGCGACTGTCAGGCGATTAGCGTTCTTGTACATTCAATACGCCGCCGATACAGATCCAGTGAATAGCTTCGCCTCATGATCCACCTCCGACCACGATGAACCACGGTTCGCCGATTTGGGGAATCCCCAATTCCCACTGAAGGCACGATACACCCAGCAGGCCCAGACGCCTAACCCACAAAAGCAGGTTGTTCTTACTGCCGCTTTTGGGTCGCGTCGTCTATGGCATCGAGCAGCTTTTCGATGTTGACAGGCTTAATGAGAATCGCGTCAACCGAACCATTCCGCACACTATGAACGTCGCCGGTGAGCATGACGATCGCAATGCTATTCCAATGACCTCGTTCTCTCATTTTTATGGCCGCGGTCATGCCATCCATATGTGGCATATGATAGTCCAGAATGACGCAGTCAAAGTCGGCGCTCTTCTCCAAGATGCACAGAGCCTGAAGTCCATCGCTCGCCTCAACAGTTTCTACGCCAACAAAGCGCAATAACTCAACCAGCACTTCCCGGTTCAACTCGCTGTCATCAACAATCAGCATTCGGTTGTGACGAAGCTGTATGTTTTTTCTAACGGCAATGAGCTTGTCCAATTCTTTTGGCGCCGCATGGCAGGTGAGTCTCTGCTGCAGGGCCTCTCGAAGCACTCCGCGCAGCAGCGGCAGCGTAACCTGCGCGTCCTGCTCTCCGGCCTGGCCGCTGTCGCCCGCCGTTCCGGGCGATCGCAGATTGAGGATCAGCGTGCTCGCGCGCCCCTTGCTGACTTTCTCTTTCAAGGACTGCCGGCCAAGAAACTCCACGTCGAAGATGACGATGTCAAATGAGGCATTCTCCTCGGCGGCTTTCTGAATAGCTGCGCTCGCATCGGGATAATCTTTTGCGCCTTCGACGTGAAGACCGAGCGATTGTAGAAGTCCAATGTTATGGGCCCGCGACAACTCATTGGATTCCGCAAGCAGCACACGCCTTTCGGCGACCGACGACGATGTGGCAACGGGAGTCTCGATTGCGACCTCAAAAGAAATAGCAAAATGAAATGTCGAACCGGCTTGCGGAGCGCTGCTGATTCCAATCGATCCGCCCATCGCTTCAACCAGTCCTTTGCAGATCGCAAGCCCCAGCCCCGTACCGCCATATTTGCGATTTTTCGAAGAGTCGATCTGAGTGAATTTCTGGAAGAGGTGAGATTGCTCCTGGGGTTCGATGCCGATACCGGTATCGACGACTTCGAATTGCACGGTCGCCGTCTCTTCGACGCGGCTTGCCAGACGCACCGTGACTCCGATATGGCCGCTCTCGGTAAATTTTACCGCGTTTCCAATCAGGTTCACGAGAATCTGCTTCACGCGCAGCGCATCTCCGATCAGACTATCGGGCACGCCGGGGTCAATATCGTAGATGAGATGTAGCCCCTTCTCGAAGGCCTTGTAGCTGACCAGTGTCGTGAGATCGCGGAACGCCGCCTCGAGAGAAAACTTCTCCCGCACCAAATTGAGGTGTCCGCCGTCGATGCGGGAAAACTCAAGCACATCGTTGATGATCGATAAAAGATGCTCCGCCGAGAACTGCGCCTTATCGAGATAGTGCCGGGCTGCCGATGGGAGGTCGAGAGCAAGCGCAAGGTGGGTCATGCCCATCATCGTGTTGAGAGGTGTCCGTATCTCGTGGCTCATGTTCGCAAGGAACTGCGCCTTGGCGCGAGCAGCCGACTGAGCGGCGTCTCTTGCGCGTTCAATCTCAATCTGCTGCCGACGCAACTCGGCGTTGGCATCCTCAAGTTCGCGGGTCCGCTCACTCACCATCGACTCGAGTCGAGAATAGTGTTCGGCGTTCTCGATCAGAATGGCCGCTTGCAAGCAGAGCAGCGAGAGGACTTGCTGCTTCTTAACGCCGAACGTATTCGCCATGCTGCGATGTTCGAGATACAAGACCCGCCGTACGGGAGCTTGCCTATCGATGGGTTGGCACAGGACGGACATCGGCCGCGTCGACTGGAAGAATGGATCCTGGCTGAAAGTCGAAGCGGGGCGATCCGCCGTGATCAACGCAGGGCTGTCCAGTATCACCGCCGCTCGCGACTTCGCGACATAGCGGACTAACGTCTTGGGCAAACCGTTGTCCGTCGCCTCGCCAACAGACCATTCCAGATGCAGGCAGTCGCCGTCAACGCGCGCAATGCAGCCACGCTCAGCGCCAGAAACGTCAAGGATGATCGTGAGAAGGCGGTCAAGCAGCGGCTTCAGTTCCAATTGGCGATTGAGCGCCTGGACGGCTTGCAGGATCGCCAGCGTATCGACGCGATCGAGCGAGGACACGTCTGCCGAAAGGCTGCCCGTGTTCATCATCGACAGCGCCTGCGAAACGCGCCCGGCCAATACATGCGCCTGAGTCTGCATATAGCGGCGTTGCGCGCTTTGCAGCATCTCTCGCGCCGCTCCCCCCTGCTTCCTATCGGCGCTCAACCAGAGACCGAATATTTCCTCAAAATAGGCCTGGTCCAGGCAATACGCATGCTGCTCCGCCGCCGCAATGGCGTGACGGTACTGCGTCTCCACCTCGTGCGGCCGTTTCTCCAAGCGGGCGCGCTCCGCCAAAAGAAAGTATATGTGATGCGCAACATTATCGGGAGACGCCGTATCGCGGACAGTGCACAGATACTGCAACGCTCGCTCGAAGCGCGCTTGAAGAGCCGTCGCCTCCGCGCCGTTCCCCGCGTCAGCGAGCAGTTTGAGCGCCGCAAGCCCATTCCAGAACATAATCGGAAGGTGAGGGATGAATGGAGGGGAAATTGCGAGGTTGGGGCTATCCGCCAATTCGATCACGTCGCGCCATTTTCCCGCATAGCCATACAGCGGCGCTTTCGCGCCCGCCAGGAGCCCCATCACCATCGGTGTGTCGGCGTACAGACGGAGAAACTCAGCCTCGTCGACATATTTTCCGGTGATGCTCGTGAGGCTGTCGGTTTCAGACCGCAACGCCGATGCGGCGCCGGCGTAGCACTGTGTAAACGCCGTGATGACGCTCATTTTCTCATAGGGCCGGCAATGTTCAATCACACGCTCATGCGCGGCCAGCACTTCGTCCATGCTCCGGCCGGCGAAATAGCGGATGATGGCGCTGACGTTCAGCAGATAGCCGGCATACAGAGGATCATGCGCCCGCCGTGTCACGAGAAACGCTTCTTCGATCGGCTCCAACAGGTTCCGTCGATTTTCCGACCAATGTGAAATGTGCCACAACGCGTGCGCGCGTTCACGCCCGTACGACCACAGGTCGAGCGATTTTTCTTTCATCAACCGCACGGCCGTTTGGGCAAGCATTCGTCCTTCGAGATACGCGCGCTCGTTCGCGATCACCCCCTGGCCAAGCAGGGTGTACATCAGCGGCGACAGCGTGGTATTTCCATATTTGATGGAGCGGCGCGCGCCGATAACCGACAACAGGCTGAGTAGCGGCATCAGCATGATCGTCGCGGCGTCGCCCATCGCGCCGATTAAGCGCAGCATGCTGTCGCTCAGTCGATCATTCACACGCGGCAAGTCGAATAAGAATTTTTCGAGGTCTTGACCGTTCGTCTCTTCGCGGAATTTCGCGAGTTCTTTCTCAAACGCGCGCTTGAGCGCGGCCTTGTCTGTGAGCGGTGGAATGGACACATCGATCTCGGACAGTCCGAGGCAGCCAACCTCCAATCCTTTATACATGCGACTGGAGAGGCAATAATGAGCAGTTTGGCAAATTCGAACGTCGAGGCGGTCCTCTTTCAACTCAACGTGCTCCAGTAGCTCCGAAAGGATTTTCTGAAATGGCTCTTCGTCATTGAGAAGCGAGTAGATCTCCGCGCTCGCCAGATACAGCTTGTAGGTCAAGCTGTAATGGTCGGACCAGCGATGGACGGCGGGGAGACATCGCATCCCCGCTTCCAAATAGCGGGCCGCCGCCGCATAGGCGAGTGAACCGCGCGCACGCTGAGCGGCGATGAGATTGAGAAACGCAACGTCTCGGCGCTCCGTTCCATCAGGCAGCAGTTCGAGTGCTCGGTTGATTTGATCGGCGATAGCAAAGACCGCCTGCTGCTGCAATGCTTGCGGATCATCGGACCACAGCCCGCGGGGCCACAGCGCGCGGCCAATTGCCAGATGCACCTCTGGGTGCAGGGGACCGACTTGCTGCTGGTACGACGCCTGTTGGACGCGGTCATGGGCGAAACTGAAGGCAAACACCTCCGAGCCATCGGACACAATCGGCACAAGGAGCTCGTCCTGAAGCGAGCGCGCAAGCAATGTCAGCACGCATGACTGCGCCATCTGCATCACGGTCGCGAGTAGCTCAAGGTCAAATTGTTTGCCGATGCAGGCGGCAACCTTCAAGGCGACGCGCGCTTCCAACGATTCCATTGCGAGACGCCCCATCATCAGCTCGACGACATTGCTCGTGCGGTCTTCAAGCTGTGTCGAAGACACCCATCGCCACGCGTTTTCGCCAAGATCGAAATAGAGCAACTTCTCGAAGTACATTGCCTTAAGAAACTGGCGGGAAAAGAACGGATTGCCGCCCGTTTTCTGCATCACCAACTTGGCGAGCGCCTCGGGTTTATTGAGACGCACACAGGTATCTTTGATCATCGTGGCGAGATCATCGGACGAGAGCGGCCCAAGCAATAATTCATAGATTGGCGCATCGTGGGCCCGCAGTTCTTCAAGGAGCCCTGTGAGCAGATGCGCGGCATCCACTTCGTTGTCGCGATACGCGCCAATGACGAGGAGATGGGCGTTCCGCGCGTGGCTGACAAAATTTCGAAGCAGCGCCACCGACGCAATGTCGATCCACTGCAGGTCATCGAGGAACATCACCAGCGGGCTCCCCTCACTGGCGAAGACCTTCAGCAGTTCGGTGAAGACATGATTGAACCGGTCTCGCGCGGCCGCGTCGCTCAGCTCTGGAGCCGGAGGTTTGGGGCCGATGAGAATTTCGATCTCGGGCAGCACGTCGATCACGACGCTTGCATTCTCGCCGAGCACCGCTTCGACGCGCGCGCGCCAAGGCGCGACACTGTCGGATGACCCGCCGAGGAGTTGCCGCACAAGGCCTCCAAAGGCTTCAAGCAATGCGCTATAGGGCGTCTCGCGGCGATATTGGTCGAACTTGCCCTCAACAAGCATGCCGCCGCAGGCGGCAATGTGATCTCGCATTCGCCGGACGAGCGACGACTTGCCAACTCCCGAATAACCTGCCACGAGACAAAGAACGATCTCCCCACGCATCGCACGATTGAACGTCGTGTCGAGAATTGAGATTTCGCGCTCGCGTCCGTACAGCCGATTCGGAATAAGGAATTGCGAATCTCGATCAATGCCACCGATCTCGAACGGCGGGATCTCGCCTACGCTGGTGAGCGTCGACAGACAGGTGTGCAGATTATCGATCAACCCCTCGCAACTCGCATAGCGCGCTTCAGGCGATTTCGCGAGTTGCTTCATGATGATGTCGGAAACGATCTTGGGGATCCGAGGCTCTGTGAGATGTGGTGGCGTCGGTCTGACAGCCATATGGTTATGAATGAGCGTCAGCACATCAACGCTGTCAAAGGGCGTTTTCCCTGTGAACATCTCGTAGTACACGATTCCAAGGGAGTAAATGTCGCTGCGTTTATCGATGGTTTGCAGTCGTCCGGCCTGTTCAGGCGACGCATACTTCAAACGCGCTTCTGAAAAGACATCGGTGCTGCCGATGGCCGACAACTCTTCGAGAGGACCATTCCCACTGCTGAAATCCCCGGCCGTGAGATGGCCGTGGACATGACCTCGACCATGAAAAGAGCGCAGTGCGTGGGCGAACGCGAGGGCATTCCGCAACAGCGTCTGGATATCGAACGGTTCTTTCTTGTCGCTCATCTGCGACCTCGTTGGGTTTTGTGGATTAGCCGAACGGCCTTACTGTTTGGAAATACCTCTTGTGTATTGTGATGTTTTTGGGCATGCGTCGGAACTCGGGACTGCGACGTTGGCCTTCACCTTGCCCTGGAGTATTTGGGTTCGCATGATGACGCCTAGTCCATCTTAGTCTATTTACTGGTACCAATCTAGGGCGCGTCATCTAAGCCAGGCGATGGAGGCGGCGAGGTTGCCCGGCATCTGATTTCTTTTTACAATACTCGTCGTATGCTTATGATCTCCTCTTCACCCCTCGACGCGATACGAGAATGACGTTCGGCAGCAACGATCAAACCCCGCATCGCCACAGGGCCTTCCGCGCACCAGTGGCTCGTTTGCTGATGCTGCTCTGCCTGCATAGCTTCGCGGACTCCTTTGCCGCACAGACCGCGCGCGCGGCGGAAGACATCCCCTCCGCGCCGACACTGGAGACCGTCTCGATGTGCAAGGCCATTGAGTCGGATGAGGAACGATTGAAATGCTACGACCGTACAGAAACACCGGAAGCCGCGCAAACAACAGAAATCGTTCCGGCGGCATCGCTGATGGGCACGCGGTGGGAACTCGACCCCGGCACGTCTCATGAGCTGTTCTCGATTCGTCCGCACAAGCAGAGCTATCTCCTTCCGGTACGCTACTCCAGCAACATCAACAACCAACCGTCCAGCCCCACACAAAGCGCTATTCCCAGGTCGCTCGACTACCTCAGCACCGAAGTGAAATTTCAGCTTTCCTTCAAGCTCAAAACGATAGAGGTGAAAGAGCGCTTCGATCTCTGGCTGGGGTATACGCAGCTGTCCTTCTTTCAGATGTACAACAAGGCCCGGTCCGCTCCATTTCGTGAAAGCAATTATGAGCCGGAGATCATGGGCGTGATCCACACGAATTACGATCTCTTCGGATTGAAGGGGCGCTTCATCAATCTCGGCCTGGTCCACCAATCCAACGGGCGGTCGGACCCGCTGTCGCGCAGCTGGAACCGAGTCTATGCGCAATTTGGATTCGAGCGCGGCGCATTCGGATTGACCGTCAGGCCCTGGTATCGAATCCGGGAAGACTGGAGCGGCGACAATAACCCCGACATCACCGACTACATGGGACGGGGCGATCTCGTGGCCACCTATGTCATGGACGGCCATACCCTGTCGCTGCTGTTGCGCAGCAACCTCAACTTCTGGAACTTCCGCGGCGCCACGCAGCTGAACTGGAGCTTCCCGCTCTATCACCAAGTCAAAGGCTACGTGCAACTCTTCACCGGGTACGGCGAAAGCTTGATCGATTACAATCACTATCAGACGACGATCGGCGCAGGCTTTCTTCTCATCGATTGGATGTAGCGCCGGCGATCCTTCCTCGGACGCGCGTGCCGCACTGTCTCTCGCGCATTTCTTTATGGTACTGTGCCTGATCGGATGGAGATCCCATCGCGCTCACCGATCGATTGAACCGCATGAACCGACGCACTAATCACCATACATAGACGAGATAACGATGTCGCAACCCACGCCACGCGGACGGCTCGCCCCTCCGGTAGACGACACCCGCGATCATATTCTTGGGCCAGTCGATGCGGCCATCACACTGGTGGAATACGGCAGCTACGACTGCTCCTATTGTCGCGCGGCCAACGACAGTATCGCCGCCGTCCGCGACCGGTTCGGCGACCGAATGCGCTACGTCTTTCGCCAGCGCCCAGTCCCGAACAACGATCGCGCCCGCCGCGCGGCGGAACTCGCCGAACAGGCCGAAGGGGACCGATTCTGGAAGACGCACGTCGCGCTCATGACCAGATCCGAAACCTTGACCGAAGAAGACCTGGCCACTGTCGCCGCCGATCTGCGCATCGACCGAGAACACCCGCAGAGCGACGAGCATGTCCGGCGCGCGCGCGCGCGGGTGGAAGCCGACGCCGCCAGCGCGCAGGCCAGCGGAGCCTTTGGCACCCCCGCCTTTTTCATCAACGGCCGCCGGTACGATGGCCCCTGGGACGAAAACTCGCTGGCGGATGCGATGACCTGCACCTTGGATTACCGCATGCGTTCGGTCGCGCTCGACTTTGTCCGCTGGGGTCCGTCGGCCGGCGTGCTGCTGTTTATCACGACGGTCTTGGCTCTCGTGCTGGCGAATTCGCCTTGGGCGGCGGCGTTTGAAGCCTTGTGGCATCACCCTCTCGGCCTCACGTTCGGCGAGGCCGGATTTCAGATGTCCCTGCGGCACTGGATCAACGATGGATTGCTGACCGTGTTTTTCCTGGTCGTCGGCCTTGAGATCAAACGAGAGTTTACCGTCGGCCATCTCGCGAGCCGGAGGTCGGCCGCGCTGCCGATTGCCGCCGCCATCGGCGGAATGATCGTCCCAGCCCTCCTCTACCGGCTGCTCATCCCCGACGGGCCATGGACCCATGGCTGGGGCGTCCCGATGGCCACCGACACCGCCTTCGCGATTGCGCTGATTGCCATGATGGGCGCGCGCGTGCCGGTCGAACTGCGCGTCTTCTTGACGGCCGCCGCCATCGTCGACGACATCGGCTCCATTCTGGTCGTCGCGGCATTTTATTCAAGCGCACTCCATCTCGGCTATCTCGCCGCCGGGGCCGCATGCGTGGCGGTGCTGGCGTTTCTGAATCAATCGAAAGTGTATCGGGCACTGCCCTATATGATGGTGGGAGCTTTCTTATGGGCTTGTGTCCATGGAAGCGGGCTCCATGCGACGCTGGCCGGTGTCTTGCTCGCGTTCTTTATTCCGACCCGGCCGCCGCCGAATCTAACGGCGCTAGTCGCGCAGGCCAACGTGATCTTGACGACAGAACAAGAACACGGAGGCCGGGTGCTGCAGCACGGCCCTTCCGTCCCGGCGCTGCGCGCGCTCGACAATATTCATGACCGGTTGGAATCGCCCGCCGACCGGGTCTTGCGCCGCGTCGGCTCCCAATCGACCTACCTCGTGCTCCCGCTGTTCGCGCTCGCGAACGCCGGGGTAGCGATCACCACCGACGCATGGGACGGGCATGGCGCGCTGCTGGCCGCCATCATCGCCGGATTGGTGATCGGCAAACCGATTGGGTTGATCTCGGCGTCGCTGCTCGCCGTCTGGACAGGCCTGGCCGAGAAACCGGACGCCTATTCGTGGCGGCAATTGGGCGGGGCCGGTGTGCTGGCTGGAATCGGCTTCACCATGTCGCTCTTCATCGCGGGACAGGCGTTTCCGGTGGATGCCGATTTCAATGCCGCGAAGCTGGCGATTCTCTCGGCCTCGATTCTCGCCGCCGTGCTCGGATTTGCCCTGCTGTGGTGGAGCGCCGAGCCGGAAGACGCGCCGGACAACCACCAGCGCAAGTAACCGGTCCCGCCGGGATTCGCGTCACCGGGCGCCGGGCTTTCGCCGGTCACTTGTCGGCAACGGCGTCCTCGTTCACCCGAACGACGGTTTTCCCGATGTTTCTTCCCATCAACATCCCGCGAAAAGCTTCTGGAGCATCCTTCAACCGAGGAACCAGATACTCCCGATAGAGGACCTTCCCCTGCTTGATCCATTCCGTCATGTCACGAGCAAACGTCTGATACAGTCCCGCATACTTTTCGAAAACTTGAAACCCCTCGATCTGCACCTGCTTCACCTGAAAGAGGCGCATCATGTCGTCGGCCGTATCGGGCCCTTGAGGTTTCTCGGTCACATTATATTGCGACGCGGCTCCGCATAACGGGATCCGAGCATAGCTATTGAGCAACGGCAACACCGCCTTCAGCACCCGGCCACCGGCCATTTCAAAATAGACATCGATTCCCTTCGGACAGGCCGCGGCTAACTGCTGTTCGAAATCCTGTGCCAGCCGGTCGATGCAGGCATCGAACCCCAGCTCCTCGACCGCCACACGGCATTTTTCTTTTCCGCTCGCGATGCCCACCGCGCGGGCGCCTTTCAGTGTGGCAATCTGCCCGACCACCGATCCCACGCCGCCTGTCGCGGCCGCGGTGACAACCGTCTCGCCTGGCTGGGGTCTCCCGATCTGCAACAGTCCTCCATAGGCCGTGAGCCCCGGAATTCCCAAGACACCCAGCGCCCAGGAAGGCTTCTCGGGACGAACGCCCATATTCGTCAGTCCCTCCCCCGTGCTCACCGCATAGTCTTGCCAGCTCGTCTGGCCCAATACGAAATCGCCTTCCTGAAAACCCTCTTTCTTCGAGACCATGACACGCGACACCGTCGTCCCGATGATCGGCTCGCCTAACGGGAGCACAAAGCCGAATTTATTGCCCTCGTCCATCAGCAATCGAAGGTACGGATCAAGAGACAAATATTCCGTCCGCAATAGCATCTCGCCAGGCCCGGCGGCAGGGATCGCCGTCTGCTTCATCGCAAACGTGTGGGCATCCGGAAACCCCGTGGGACGCTGCGCGAGCACAACCTGCCAATTAATTTTGCCAGCCTGATTCATGGTTTCTCCTCCATGAGCAATGTACCGTCCGAGCGCGCCATCACGCAGGGAATACCATGATGGCGCGAGCAGCCTCGGCGGCTCGATCGTCCCAGCTACAACAGCGCAGAGTTACGGCCGCGCGCACCGCGCATCCGACCGCTGAATCGCCGCGATCTTTTGGTCGTCGAATGGAATCGGCGCGCAGCCATGCCCTTTTTCGCACACGAAGTCGTACTTCGCCGCCGGCTGATGGCAGCTCAAGCAGGTCGCGCCCTGCGACACATTGACGACGCTGTCGCCACGGTCTTTAATCACCGTTCCCGTCTTCGAAGCGTCGAGGAAAAAGAACTCCCATCCGTTCGTCTTGGGGAACTTCTCGCGCGGATGCTTGACCATAGCTTCATGCGGGACGAGCTGAAGGATGGTCCCGACGGGATACTCCTTGTCGGGCACGCTGTCTCGAAAAATGCGCATGGCCTCCTTCAATTGTTCCGGATCGGCATGTTTGAACCGTGTATTTCTGACCTTCGGCCAGTCGAGGATGCACCCGAACGTCTCCTCCGTCACCGTCACATCTTCTGCCGAGGCACTGGCAGGCAACGAGACGCTGAGCCCCATCGCGAACAACAACGCCAGGCACATCCAACCGAACTGGCGCCAGAATATATTGATAAAAACATGCATACGACTTCCTCCTTTTATTCACGGCACACATCTCATGACAGTCGGGCCCATTCGCGCCGCCATTATGCCATCAGTCCGCACCGGAATGAAGCAGAGCAATAGCAGATGGATGCGCCTCCGGTTTTCCAGTAGACTAGCCTTCGGGAGATCCTTGAGTTTGCGCGTTCTGTTTCACACCTCCGCAACCGTATTCGTGAGGACGCTTACATGCCACACATCCCAACCTGGCTCATTCCCGCGCTCACGGCTATCCTTCCGCACGTCGGGGATATCATCTCCGCCGCAGCGCCGGTCTTCACGAAGAAACATGCCGATGCCACCGCGAATCAGTCGATGGTGCTCCAACAACAAATCACGGAGCTCCAGACGGCGGTGTCCAGGAACGATGCGCACATCAAGGAATTGGCCGAGCAGATTCAGCGCACCGTGACAGCGTTGGAGACAGGCGCCTCCATTGCAGAGAGAACGCATCGCCGGATGTTGTCTCTCGGTATCGCAGCCATGGTCTTGTCCGCGCTGTCCCTGGGCCTGATGTTGTTCATGCTGACTGCGCGCTAAGCCCTGTCCTGAGCGCTGGCGGACAGGCCGCCAGCGTCCGGCAACCCTGGCGCGGCGCGTGGCGAGCCGATTATTCTCGATAACGGTGCCAACCGGCTGAAGAGGGCGCGATGGATATCGTTTCTCACGGGCTCTGGGGCGCACTTGCGTTCGGCCGAAAGAACCGGCCCAGTTTTTGGCTTGCGTTTGCGATCGGGCTGGCTCCGGATCTCCTCTCCTTTGGGATTCTCTGGGCCGCCGTCATAGCCGGCCTGGCGGATCGTCCCGATTTCAGTCACGGCACGCCCCCCGAATCGTCGATTCCTCAATACGTGCATCATCTGTACATGGTCACTCACAGTCTGGTCGTATTCTTCATCGTCTTTCTCCTCGTGTGGTTCTTTCTGAAACGGCCCATCTGGGAACTGGCCGCCTGGGGGCTCCACCTACTGGTCGACATCCCGACCCACTCCTTCGCCTTCTTTCCCACGCCGTTTCTCTGGCCCCTCTCCGATTGGAAATTCGACGGGTGGCAATGGTCGTCCCCGCATATTCTCATTCCCAACTTTGCGCTTCTGGCGCTGTGTTATGGTGCGTGGTACTTCTCACGATCCTCATGGATCGGCAGAAAGAAACATTCCGCTCACAACGCGGCGCTCGACAGGGCTGAGAAAAAACACCGGCCGTAAAGAGCTCTACGCGACGCGGAGCAAGCCCGTGCGTTCCGTGCCCTGCCATGCGTAAAAAAAACCCCTCGCATCGCGACAGGCCGACCAGACCGCGCCGAAACAGGCTTCCTTGACTGCGGCACGTATCGTGGCTACCTGAACTGGACAGAAAACGACCCCGATTGCAGACGAACGTCGTGACAGACTTCGCGAGAGAAAGGGAGGGCCCGCGATGAAGAACAATTCTCAAGTGCTGTATGCGCGTGGCATTGCCAACGTAACCGATCTCGTCCCCATGCATAGCGATTCGATTCGCCAGGCCGGCGCCGCCATTCCGCCCGGCGATTGGGCGGCGCACGATCCATTTCTCTCCATGATGAACGACCGGTTCAAAAAAGGCGCATTCGGACCGCATCCGCACCGGGGCATCGAGACGATCACCTATATTCTCGACGGCTCGCTCAGCCACCAAGACAGTCGTGGCGGACGCGGTGTATTGACCGCGGGCGATGCCCAGTGGATGACCGCCGGAGGCGGAGTCGAACATCTGGAAGATCCCGTGGACGACAAACCCGTGCATGTCTTGCAACTGTGGCTGAATCTTTCCGCGACCGACAAATTGACGCCCTCCCGGTATCAGGATCTGCGAGGCGACCGCATGCCGGTCCGCCACGAGCCAGGGGCGGAAGTCCGGGTGTTCTCCGGAGCCTCTGGAGATGTTCGAGGACCGGCGCTCAATCATGTTCCAGTCACCATGGTCGAGTTGCGACTGGATGCAGGCGCCACAATTACCCAAGAATTGCCGGGCTCGTACAACGGCTTCGTCTACGTCATTGACGGCGAGGGACAGTTTGGACGCGACGGCGTTGCCGCCGGCAGTCATCAGACGCTTTGGCTGGAACGGACGCCAGCAGGCAGTCCCACGACATTGAGCGTGACCGCAACGACGCCGCTGCGGGTGCTCCTGTTTGCCGGAGAACCGCTGCATGAACCGGTGGTCGCGTACGGGCCGTTCGTCATGAATACGGAGCGGCAGATCGAAGAGGCCTATGCCGACTATCGAGCCGGGCACTTCGGCGGATAAACCGCGTTCATCAGTGCGATGGGAAAAGACAGCGGAGCACGGAGCACCGGGACTGCTCGGAGCTTCTCGAAACCTTGCAGCCCAAGAGCAG
The DNA here is from genome assembly GCA_022226955.1 of Nitrospira sp. Classification (NCBI taxonomy): domain Bacteria; kingdom Pseudomonadati; phylum Nitrospirota; class Nitrospiria; order Nitrospirales; family Nitrospiraceae; genus Nitrospira; species Nitrospira sp. The sequence goes on along the minus strand of CP092079.1, from coordinate 810,824 downwards.
GCTCCACTGTCAGCTCGCGATGGCGCTCCGCAAGCGCTCGATATCGCGCAACGGAGGCGCGCCGAACGAGCGGCTGTACTCCCGGCTGAATTGCGAGGGGCTTTCATAGCCGACTTGAAATGCGGCGGTGGTGGCATCCAACCGTTCCGTGAGCATCAACCGCCGCGCTTCATTCAGCCGCAACCATTTCTGGTATTGCAGCGGGCTCATCGCCGTCACCGTCCTGAAATGATGGTGAAAGGTGGACGAGCTCATGCTGGCACGGCTCGCCAGTTCCTCGATGCGAAACGACGCGGCGTAATTTTCCTTCAGCCAGTGGATGGCCTGCGCGATCTGCCGGCTCTGGCTTCCCGCCAGGGCCATCTGGCGCAGGTGCGCGCCTTGATCGCTCATGAGCAGGCGGTACACGATTTCCCGCTGGATAATCGGCGAGAGAATCGGAATATCCTTCGGCTCATCAAGGAGGGCGACGAGGCGCTGAACGGCGGCGAGTAACGGCGCCGTCACCTCCCCAACCGCCATGCCGCGATGCGACTGCTGGGCATGCGGCGGAGGAAGATGGTGGTCCGCCATCAATTGGGACATCTCGTGCTGATCGATCTTCAACAGGAGGCCCAGGTACGGTTGCTCCCGGCTGGCGGAAAGAATCTCGCACACCGCGGGAAGATCCACTGAGGTAATCAGGAAACGGCGCTGATCGTATACATGTGTGTCGCCGCCGACCACCACTCGCTTCGCGCCCTGCGCAATCAGGCAAATACTCTGCTCATACAGATAGGTTACCGGCGGGGTCACGGCGTCCCGCCGGAACAGCGCCAAGCCAGGGACGGCGGTGGTCAACCGATCGCCCTGCTCGGTCCATCGGGCAATGCTCTGTCCCAAGGCTGCGAGTGTGTCCACCATGTCTCCGCGCTCCAATCGGTGTCTTGATTGGCTGCTCATATGAGCGCTCATCGCATGCATACCGCCAAACGATAGTACTCGTTCTGTTTTCACTCAATCAACCCATGACTCAACGCATTCGGACGATTAGGCAAGAAATGCGCACGATCGGTCTATTGGTCTGGCCTCCTTCAACGGGTATACTCCGCAAGTGCGTTTTCTGAAGACTGTTCTTTATGGAGGAGGATTAATCCATGTACAACGCAAAGGCATACTCCGCTGCCGCCGCAACTTCGTCGCTGGCGCCAGCCACCATCTCGCGCCGCGATCCGCTGGAACACGACGTGCGGATCGACATCCTGTTCTCCGGCATCTGCCACTCCGACTTGCATACGGTCCGCAATGAATGGAAGAGCGTCATGCCCACCACCTACCCTTGCGTGCCGGGTCACGAGATCGTGGGGCGTGTGACCCATGCCGGTTCCAAAGTCACAAAATTCAAGGCCGGCGACCTCGCCGCAGTCGGCTGCATGGTCGATTCCGACCGCACCTGCCGCGAATGCGCCGCGGGATTCGAACAGTTTTGCCCGAACGGCGTGTTCACCTATAACTCGCCGGACAAGCACCTGGGAGGCGTGACCTATGGCGGCTACTCCGACAGCATCGTCGTCGATGAACGATTCGCTTTGCGCGTGCCGGCCAATCTCGACCTGGCCGGAACGGCGCCTCTGCTCTGCGCCGGCATCACCACCTATTCACCGATGCGGCATTGGGGAGTGACCAAAGGGAAGAAGGTCGGCGTGGTCGGGCTTGGAGGGCTGGGGCATATGGCGGTGAAGTTTGCCCATGCGCTCGGCGCCCATGTGGTGGTCTTTACCACCTCGCCCAATAAGAAGGACGATGCCCTTCGATTGGGAGCCGATGACGTCGTCATCTCGCGCAATGCCAATGAGATGAGCAAACACGCCGGCAGCTTCGATTTCATCCTGGACGCGGTCTCCGCCGATCACGACATCGACGCGTACCTCAGCCTGCTGAGTCGCGATGGCACCATCACGCTCGTCGGCGCGCCGGAGAAGCCGCTCGCCGTCAGTGCCTTTTCGCTCCTCATGGGCCGGCGAAGCTTATCCGGATCGATCATCGGAGGCATTGCCGAAACGCAGGAGATGCTCGATTTCTGCGGGACGCACAACCTCACCTCCGACGTCGAAGTCATTCCGATCCAAAAAGTGAACGAGGCCTACGACCGGCTGCTTAAATCGGACGTGAAGTACCGCTTCTCCATCGACATGGCCTCGATCAAAGCGCAGTAGACATTATCGTTCCCGTTGATTCATTTATAGACAGTCGGTTACGTGAACCGAGAGCGCATCAGGAACAGAGGAACAAAGAAAGGTAACAACCATGGCTGAACAACTCGACAAGCAACCTACTCCCGACCAGGCTGAAGAGAACGCGTTCTTCCCCTCCGCTTACTCGTTGGGGAAATTCACGTCGACCAAATCCGACCTGGACGGCACGGACTACCCCAATGCCTACCGGGGAGGCAAATGGAAGGTGCTGGTTATTGCCACTGATGAACGGTATCTGCTCATGCAAAACGGCACGATGTTCTCGACCGGCAACCACCCCGTCGAGATGTTGCTGCCGATGTATCACCTACACAAAGCCGGGTTCGACTTCGACATCGCCACGCTGTCGGGCAACCCCGTCAAGCTGGAACTCTGGGCGCTGCCCAAGGAAGACGAGGCGGTCCAGAGCATCTATCACAAGTATCTCGACAAACTAAAAAGCCCACTCAAGCTGTCCGACGTGATCGAGAAGAACCTTGGCAACGACTCACATTATATCGGCCTGTTTATCCCCGGCGGCCACGGCGCCCTGGTCGGCATTCCGCACAGCCTGGACGTCAAGGCCGTCCTGAAGTGGGCGATGGACAAGGACAAGCATATTATTTCGCTGTGCCATGGCCCGGCTTCGCTGTTGGCAGCGGCGGTCGGCGAATCGAAGGACAACTATATGTTCAAGGGATACAAGATTTGCGTATTCCCCGACTCCATTGACAAGAAGACGCCTGAGATTGGGTATATGCCCGGCGCGCTGCCATGGTTCATCGGCGAGAAGCTGAAGGAACTCGGTGTGGAGATTCTCAACAGCGACATCACCGGCCAAACGCATCAGGATAGAAAACTCATCACCGGCGACAGCCCCTTTGCCTCCAACAATGTCGGCAAAGCGGCAGCCAAGGCGCTGCTGAAAGAAGTCGGCCAAGGCTGAGAGAAATCATCCGGCTGTACGGTGAACTCTATGAAAAAGGTTCTTATCCTCGGCGCCGGCGGGCAGATCGCCCAGTGGGTGATCCGGATGCTGGCCGGCGCCAAGGACAGTGCGCTCACACTGTTCCTTCGCAACGCCGGTAAACTTGCCGGTTCCGTGCCGGCCAATGCGCGGGTGGTGGAAGGAAATGTGCTCCAGAAGAAGCAACTGGTATCGGCGATGGCTGGACAGGACCTTGTCTATGCCAACCTAACCGGCGAGGACCTGGATGCGCAGGCACAAGCGATTATCGAGGCGATGCGCGAGACCGGTGTCACCCGTTTGGTCTTCGTCTCGTCGTTAGGGATCTACGATGAGATTCCCGGCGCGTTCGGCGAATGGAACCGCCGCGAGATCGGCGCATACCTGCCGCCATTCCGGCGAGCCGCCGACGCCATTGAAGCCTCCGGCCTCGACTACACCATCCTGCGTCCCGCGTGGCTCACCGATTATGACGAGATCGAGTACGAAACGACGGAGAGAACCGCGCCATTCAAGGGCACAGAGGTCTCGCGAAAAAGTGTCGCCGACCTCATCGTAAAGATTATCCAATCGCCTGCGCGTCATTCGAAAGGCAATATCGGCGTCAACAAGCCGAGCACGGATGGCGACAAACCGGCGTTCTATTGAATTCGACGCATACGATCCTTGTCTGCTGCTCCAACCGTACGAAGGAGGCTTCGATGATCACACTCAAAGTCAACGGGACATCCCACGAGCTCGACATCAGTCCTGACATGCCCCTGCTGTGGGCCTTGCGGGACACACTCAATCTCACCGGCACCAAATTCGGGTGTGGAGTGGCTCAGTGCGGCGCCTGCACGGTCCATGTCGACGGCCAGGCCGTACGATCCTGCACCATCACGGCCGGCCAAGTAGCCGGAAGAACCATTACCACCATCGAAGGTCTATCTGGGAAAGTCGCGGATGCGGTGACCAAGGCCTGGCAACAGCTCGATGTCGTGCAATGCGGCTACTGCCAGTCGGGACAGATCATGTCGGCAATCAAGCTGCTGACGATCAACAAGAAACCAACGAACAAGGATATTGATGCCGGCATGGGAGGCAACATCTGCCGTTGCGGCACCTATGTCCGCATCCGCCAGGCCATCCATGAAGCCGCAAAGACCTTAGCCTAGGAGGCACGACGATGCACCCCATACACGTCAAAAAGACGGCGGCTCCGGCCCCGTCGCGCCGCGAATTCCTGATCGGCGCGGCGGCGACGGTCGGAGTCTTTGTGCTTGGCACCTACATTCCCTTCACCAAACGCGCCTTCGCTCAGGAAGGCAGCGGCATGGCCAAGGGAGTCTACGATCCGAACGTGTTCTTGAAAATCGGCGCCGACAATACCGTCACGTTGCTCAGCAAGCATTTCGACATGGGTCAAGGGACTCCGACGGGTCTGGCAACCATGGTGGCCGAAGAGCTCGAAGCGGATTGGTCGTCCATGCGCATTGAGTTCGCGCCCAACAACGCCAAACTGTACAACAATCTCGCGTTTGGACCTGTCATGGGCACGGGCGGGTCAACAGCGACCACCGAAGCCTGGGAACAGATGCGCCAAGTCGGAGCGGCCGCGCGGATGATGTTCGTCACGGCGGCGGCCGAGCAATGGCAGGTGCCTGCCGCCGACATCACCGTGCGCAAAGGAGTGCTGCGTCACGCCGCATCCGGGAAGACGGCCATGTTCGGCGAGTTGGCCGACGCGGCGATGCGCGTGCCGGTTCCAACCGATGTTCCGCTCAAGGCTCCGAAAGATTGGATGTTGATCGGCACCAAACTACCTCGATTGGACTCTCTGGACAAAACCACCGGCAAGGCGGTCTATGCCTTGGATATTCGCCGCCCCGGCATGTTGACGGCGGTCGTCAAACATCCCGAGCTCTTTGGGGCCAGCGTGGCCTCATTCGATTCGACCGAGACCATGAAGATCGACGGCGTCGTCGAGGTCGTGCAAATTCCGACCGGAGTGGCCGTGCTCGCCAAGGACACCTGGTCCGCGATTCGCGGCCGAAACATGCTCAAGGTGACGTGGGAGACCAGCCAGGCCGAAACGCGCTCGACGGCCGACATCTTCGCCGAATATCGCGACCTCGCCGGCAAGCCGGGAGCGCAGGCGTTGCGGCGCGGCGACGCCACGGCGGGATTGCAGCGGGCCGCGAAAACCATCGAGGCCGAATTCACCGTCCCCTATCTGACCCATGCGCCGATGGAGCCGCTCAATGCGACGCTCGAACTCCGCAGCGACGGCGCGGAGATGTGGTCCGGCTGTCAGTTGAAAACCTTCGATGAGGCCGCGCTGGCGACCATTCTTGAATTGAAACCTGAGCAGATCAAGATCCACACACTCTACGGCGGCGGCAGTTTCGGCCGGCGCGGCAGTTTCACTCAGCCCGGCAGCCCGGTCGGCGACTGGGTCATCGAACTGGCCGGGATCGTCAAAGCGATCAAGGGTCGCGCGCCGGTGCATCTCGTGTGGACGCGCGAGGACGACATCAAGGGCGGCTTCTATCGGCCCATGGCCTTGCATAAGGTCAGAGCTGGGGTCGATGCCAAGGGCCACATCGCCGGGTGGCAGCATACGACGGTCAGCAAATCGATCGTTATGGGCACAGCCTTTGAGCCAATGGTCGTCAAAGATGGGGTAGACGCTACCGCCGTTGAAGGGATTGCCGATACACCCTATGCGATCGACGCCCTCTCGGTCGACTGGCACAATGTGACAACCCCTGTGCCGGTCCTGTGGATGCGCTCCGTCGGACACAGTCATACCGCCTTCGTCATGGAGTCGATGCTCGATGACCTGGCGCATCTCGCGAAGAAAGATCCCCTGGCCTTCCGGCTCGGCTTGCTCGCCCAACAGCCGCGGGCCGCGGCGGTGGTGAAACTCGCCGCCGAAAAAGCCGGATGGACGCATGCCCTGCCGAAAGGGCGAGGGCGCGGCCTCGCGTACCACCACTCGTTCAACACACGCGTGGCCATGGTGGCCGAAGTGTCGGTCAAGGGCAAGACGATCACGGTCGACCGCATCGTGGCCGCGGTCGATTGCGGGATCGCCGTCAATCCGGATGTGATCGAAGCCCAAATTCAGGGTGCCATCGGGTTTACCTTGTCGGCGGTGTTACGCAACCAAATCACCCTCAACAAGGGCATGGTCGAACAAAACAATTTCTACGACTACGAACCGACGCGGATGAGGGAGATGCCGAAGGTCGAGGTGCATATCGTCAAGTCGGTTGAACGGCCGACCGGGATCGGCGAGCCGGGCGTGCCACCGGTGGCCCCATCCATCGGTAACGCCATCTTCGCGGCAACCGGCAAGCGGCTGCGCCATCTGCCGTTGACCCTGTAAGGAGACACTCTAGCCTGCGGAGGAACTATGAAGGAGCTGCAATCCATCATCGATGCGTCACAAGAGCTTGAGCGGACCAACACGCCGGCCGCGCTCGCGACGGTCGTCAGGGTCACTGGGTCCGCCTACCGCCGGCCCGGTGCGCGGATGCTGATCGCGGCCAACGGTCACACCGTCGGCTCAGTGAGCGGAGGGTGCCTGGAACGCGACGTGGTCAATCAAGCCCGGCGGGTGCTGCAAGGGAACGACGCCCGGGTGGTCACCTACGATTCGATGTCTGACGATGACCTCGTCTTGGAGTTTAACCTCGGCTGCAGCGGGATCGTGGATGTGCTCATTGAGCCCTTCCCTCATCATGGGGAACGAGGCCACATGACATTTCTCGCCGACTGCCTGCGAGACCGGCAGGTGGGGGTGTTAGCAACCGTGTTCGCGGTCGAAGGCAGAACAACGGCGGCCGTCGGAGACCGTGTGATGCTGCGCGAGCAACACCCGGCGAGATATGACATCGAAGATAGCGATCTTGCCGAGGCGATCGTCCGTGACGCCCGATGCGCGTTGGCAAGCGGCACGTCGCGCACACACACCTATGAACTGGCCGCCGGTCGGACGGACGTGTTCATCGAGGTTGTCCAGCCGCCGGTTCCTCTGGTGATTTTCGGGGCGGGGCACGATGCCGTCCCGCTCGTCCGAATCGCACAGGAACTGGGATGGCATGTCACGCTGGTCGATCCGCGTCCAGGCTACGCGACACGCATGCGGTTTCCTTCGGCCGATGCCCTGATTGCCTGCCGGCCGGACGAGGTATCCGAGCAGGTGACGATCGATGCGCGCACGATGGCCGTCATCATGACGCATAATATGCTCCATGACTCAGCGCTGCTCAGAACACTCTTACCGTCGCCATTGCGCTATCTCGGCCTTCTCGGGCCGACGCGGCGGAGGCAGAGGTTGCTGGACGAAATTCAGGAACACGCCGGATCGCTCAGCGATCACCTGCTCGCTCGGGTTTATGGCCCCGTTGGCCTCGACATCGGAGCCGATACGCCTGAGGAGATCGCCTTGGCCGTTGCAGCCGAGATCCAAGCGGTCCTCTCTGGCCGGCTAGGCGGGTTCTTACGAAGCCGAGAGTCGGCTCTTCACGAACCGAGCCCTGTCGAGACTGTGGCGATACGATCCGGCACGATCAACGGGGTGCTGTCCTGTGGCCAAGAGCGCTACTGAGCCGGCAGAGGGCGCAGCCGGTATGCAGGAAGAACGAGATGCAGCATCGGTGGCCGTCATCATCCTTGCGGCAGGGGCTTCGACCCGCATGGGAAAGCCTAAGCAACTATTGACCTATGGTGGACACACGTTTCTACGCAACGCGGCGGAGGTCGCCCTCGCTTCCATGTGTCGGCCGATTGCGGTTGTGCTCGGGGCTCATGCGGATTTACTCAAACGCGGGATCGACGATCTCCCCGTGCAACAAGTCATGAATACACAGTGGGCCAAGGGAATGAGCGCTTCGATCCAGGCCGGGCTGCAAGCCCTCGAAGAAGGCGACCGTGAGGGCACGACGAAGGCCGTAGTACTGATGCTGTGCGATCAGCCATTTGTGACAGCCGCCGTCATCAACGAGCTGGTTCGGACAGCCCGCTCAACCGGCAAGGGCATTGTCGCCTCGGAATACGGCGGCACCATAGGAGTGCCGGCCTTGTTTCGCCGCGAATACTTTCCTGAACTGGCGGCGCTGAGCGGTGACGGCGGCGCGAAACGGATCATAGCCGCTCACCCTGGAGACGTCGCAGGCCTGCTCTTTCCACAGGGAACGACTGACATTGATACTCCGGAAGACTACTCGCATCTACAGCTCGCGACGCATGAATGACTGAACGTATGGACTCATCATTCTTACTAACATCACAGGAGGTGCCATGATGGGAAGAATTTCAAAAGAAAGAATGGACAAGGCCTTGGAGCAGCTCAAGACCATTTCCCCAGAAGACTATGCGAAGGTCAAGGGGATGGCCAACATCGTCAAAACGCCGCGCAGTTTCCTTTTCAAAACGCCGGCCGACTACGACTTGAAGGGATGGCGGGACCTGACGATCCCCTCGGACGACGGCACGCCGCTGGAAGCCTGGTATATCCCGGCCAAGGGCGGCGAGAGCAACAAGCTCATCATCTTCAATCACGCGCTGCCCATGTGCCGCGCGGGATTCCCCGGACACTTCGGCGAGCCCTGGAGCAACTTCGAAGGGGTCGAGATCGACTTCGTCATTCAGTACAAGCATCTGACCGATGCCGGGTACAACGTGCTCACCTATGACTTCCGCAATCACGGCAACAGCGGCGCCGCCAACAATGGCGTCTGCGGGATCGGGCAATGGGAGTGGCGGGACTGTGTGGGCGTGAAGCAGTATGTGGACAATCATCCGCGGCTCAGCAAGATGACCCTGGGACTCTACAGTCAATGCATGGGCGGCATCTCGCAGTACGCGGCCATCGCCAGACGCCCGGAACTCTTCACCAACGTCACGTGCATGTTCAGTCCGCTGGTCCCTTCAATGACGGCCATCTTTCAGGCGTTCTCGGAGTTGCTGAAGATTTCGCAGTATCAGGAGCTCATCGATCTGGAACTCCTAAAGCTGGGCGGCTTCCCGGCTGCCGAGATGACTGGGCAACCCTACGCCTCGAAGGTCACCATGCCCAACTTGTCGCTTCAGGTGCGGAACGACGCCTGGACCAAGAACCCGGAAGACGGACAGAAGACGTTCGACATGCTCGGGAGCAAGGAGAAGGAGATGATCTGGGTTGAGGATACGACCCACCGCTTCAGGGACGGCTATAACTACTTCGGGCGGCACCCTGAGAAAATTCTCGCCTTCTTTGCGAAGCACATGAAGTAGTCCTGCGAGTCGCGATGACGGAGACTCCCGATTGTATTGGAGGCCTCTGTCATCGCATCGTTTCGGACGCTCCCCTGCCAGGAGCACCGGCAAAAGAGACGTTCTAATCGAGGCTCAGTGCATGGCGAGAGAAGGGTAATCGCTATAGCCATCGGGGCCCCCTCCATAGAGCCGCTGGTAATTGACCTCGTTCAACGGCGCCTGTTTCACGAAACGTTCGACTAGATCCGGATTCGCGATGTACGGCCTCCCGTACACGATTGCATCCGCCGCGCCACTCGCCACGGTCGATTCCCCCGTCGTTCGCGTGTGGCTGCCGTTGCTCATCAGCACGCCCTGAAAATGCCGGCGTGCAACGGTCAGGATGGCCTGCTCTTCTGGTAACGCGTGATCGCTGTGTCGGATTTCCAGGAAGGCAATGCCCCGTCTGGCCAACTCTTGCGCCACATACGTCACCAGCGCATCAGGCTGGCTATCGACCATATCGTTAAATGGAACCAGCGGCGAGATCCGCACGGCGACACGCCCAGCCCCCCAGACGCCGATCGCGGCATCGGTTACCTCCAGCAGAAAGCGAGCACGATTGGCAATCGAACCGCCATAGGCATCCATGCGGGTATTGACGCCGTCGCGGAGAAAGTTATCGATCAAATATCCGTGGGCGCTGTGAATTTGCACGCCGTCGAAGCCGGCTTGCTGCGCGTTCTGCGCGGCGAGTCGAAACATCTCCACATACCGGGGAATTTCCTCGGTGCGGAGCGCGCGAGGAACTTCATACGGCACGGAGCCCGTCGGAGTCTGCGTGGTCTCGTTGCGGATCGCGACGGCGCTGCTGGACACCGGTTGTTCGCCGTCGTTCAGCGCCGAATGCGCGGCGCGGCCGGGATGCCAGATCTGCATGACGATGCGGCCGCCCTTGGCATGGACCGCGTCCGTGACACGTTTCCATCCGGCGACGTGCGCGGGGCTGTAAATGCCACCCTCCCCCATAAAGGCGCAGGCATGGGCATCGACCATGGTGCATTCCGTCATCATCAATCCACTAGAGGCCCGTTGCCCGTAGTAGGTCACCATCATGTCGTTCGGAATGTGAGTAACACCGGCTCTGGCTCGTGTGAGCGGCGCCATGACGATGCGGTTCGGCAGAGACAGTTCTCCTGCTTGCAGTGGAGTCAACAACGTAGGCATAGAGTATTTCCTTGGGTAATTCTTTCACAAGAAACGTGATCTTCCGTGCAAGAATCTATACGCGAGATGGAATGACAGTCAACCTTCGACAAGTAGACGATGTCATCGTATACGTCGCGATGACGGAGGCACCCGTTTGTTTCAGGCCCTCCGTCATCGCACATTCACCCCTCACGTGGCAGAACGGGCACGTGCCTCCCCATCTCGCCAGTGAAGACCGAGCACCCTGCGCTGCCAATCTCCTCGTGCCAGCGCAGCCCCCGGACGAGCCGCTTACCTGGCAAGCGGCTCTGGCGCGGTGACTCGACCGAACAGCCCCTTGTTGAAATCAGACGCAGCCTGTCGAATTTCCTCCTGCGTATTCATGACGAACGGGCCGTACCCCACCACCGGCTCATCGATAGGTTCGCCCGTCAACACCAGGATGATCGCCTCGCGATCGGCATGGATGGCCACCTGATGTCCCTCGCGCTCAAAGCGAGCGATCTCCGCTTCACCGACGGCCTGCGTCCCGTTAATGGTCACTTGACCGGAGAGCACCGCCAGCATGACGTTGTGCCCTTTCGGAAGGTCAAGCGTGAGATCGGCGCCTTGATTCAGCCGAAGATCCCACAGATTGACAGGCGTGAATGTGCGGGCCGGGCCTCGGGTTCCTTGGAACTCTCCCGCAATGATCCGCGCCGTTCCACCGGCCAAGGGAACGGCCGGGATGTCGCGATCGGTAATCGCCTGGTATCCCGGAGGACTCATTTTGTCCTTCGCCGGAAGGTTGACCCACAGCTGGACCATGCGGAATGGACCTCCGGTCTTGGTGTAGTTGGGCGAATGAAATTCTTCATGGATAATGCCGCTGGCTGCGGTCATCCATTGCACATCGCCTGGTCCGATCACCCCACCATTCCCCGCTGAATCGCGATGGGCGACTTCACCGTCATAGACAATGGTGACGGTTTCGAAGCCGCGATGCGGATGCTGTCCCACCCCTCGCGGCCTATCGGTGGGCTCGAACCGATGGGGCCCCGCATAATCGAACAACAGAAACGGACTAACGGTTGCACTATCATTGTGGTATGAAAACAACGACCGGACCGGAAAACCATCTCCGACCCAATGACGCGCCTCCGACCGTAAGATGTCTGTAATCTTCTTCATTAGAGCTGCTCCTTTCATGATGTGATGCGCTTGCTCGTGTCTCGTCTGTCGATACGGTAATATAGGTCCGCCAAACCCACTTTCAAGTACGGTCCTGGAGGATACCACTGATGGCCAAACAGACCGGTTGCCCGACAGAGCACACGCTCGACCTGATTTCCGGTCGCTGGAAAACGCTGGTCATTTATTGGCTGCTCAAAGGCGATCGGCGTTTCAATCAGTTACAACGCGATCTGAGCGGCATCACGCACCGAACGCTTGCCAAGCAACTGCGTGAATTGGAGGCCGACGGTCTGGTCGAACGGCATGATTTCGAAGAAACGCCGCTCCATGTCGAATATCGCCTCTCCCCGCTGGGGCGTTCTCTCGAACCCATCCTGCAGGCGATGCATGAATGGGCCTTGACCCATCCACGGATCAAGCGTCCATCATCGCTGCGCCCAACCTCAGGACTTGCCTGAGACGGCGCTGACGAATTGTCCCTCTATCGCGCTGCGGATGCATGTCGATGCGACCGTCACCGAAGATCGTCGCACTTGCGGTGAACAATGGTGAGCTGCCTGGATTCACAATCATGAGGATGAACGGTGGGGCAAGCCCCGTCGTATGGCTTCTGCGGTAATGAGCCTACAACAATGGCTTACGTGCCGGCCTGAAGATGCCGCGGCCGCTGTTAGGCCTGGTAGGCAGCGAGCAGATCTTCGGTCGTGCCGGACTGCAAATCTTTCACAATCAGCCGCCTGGGCGTCGTGAAAGAACCCATGTCATGATCGCCGTTGATCAGAATCGCTCCCGCTAAAATAACGTATCTGGCCTTGTAGGTCGTGCGCGAGACAAGCAGATCGATGCGCGCGGTAATGGCCTCTCCGATCACCTCGGTCGCTTCCTTCAGCGGATGAGGTGCGGTGACGATGCGCGCGGCATTCTTGAGCACGATCTGCTCAAGAGTCTGCTGTTGATAGTCCAGTTCCTCGACTTCGCCGGGGTTGATCGTCCCAGCCTGCAGTTTGGCCAATGCAGCCCGGCAAGCCCCGCAGCAGCCGCTGGGCGCCGACTGCCCAACGCGCAGGATCTGGCCGAGGACACCTGCCTTGGTGATCCCGATGTGCGGCCCATGATAAATGAACACGGCTCCACGGTCTGGCACATGCCCAGCGAATGCCCCCATCCCGGTCAGTCCTGCAAATGGAAATCCGTCGAGCCCGCCAAGCTTGAACGGACCAGGCATCTGGCTGGCTCGCTGCGGATACTCGATGCAATTGATGTCGTCGGCGCAGATACTGTCCGCAAGCAAAATATCGGAGGGACGCAGCCCCAACCGACGCTGGAAGAGGTCGAGGTAGCGATCGACCGCGTCGGTGGTGCTATGGGCATCGGGGTAATGCTGGCGAATGACGCGAAGATGCGTAGCGGCTTCATTCATAATGATCACATCAGGATATTATTGACCGGCGTCAGCGGGGCCGGCAAATCCCGTTCGCCAAGCATTTGGCGGAGGTCGATTTCAATGGTGCGGCTGAGGGCCGTGATCGGCACGTCGTTGGCGCTTCCTTCAAAGGGATTTTCCGACACCTCTCCGATGGCTTCCAAGATGCTGAAGATCCAGCCGACAAGAATGCAAAAGGGAATTGTCAGCCACACCGCATGCGTGCCCACTTTAGCAAACTCGCCGATAAGCCCAAACGGCAACGCGTACACAAATAATCGCACAAAGGTCAGACTGAGCGTGGCGAACTGCCTCGGATAGGGAAAGTTTTTAATGCGCTCGCAGGCGCCTTGATTGTTCAACAGCGACGCGAGCACCTGCTCAAGCGCCACGTGCGCATTGGCTTCGAATGCCCCGTGGTCCCGAAGCCGGCGGAGGTCTTCACCTTGCAACACCAACAGATGCGCGGCCTGGTTGCTGACGTTCCGCAGACGCGCCAGCTCATCGGCCGAAATCCAGTTCGCGAGAGCGGTCTCAATGTCTCCGGCATGTTCTTCCACCTTGTAGTATCGATTACGAAACTCAAGATTGGCTCCCCACTGGGTCGACTCCCACGCGCGCGGCTGCCGCAGTTGGTATCGCAAGGCCGTCAACCAGGCGACATGGCGGTAGATCAGCCTCGTGTGAGCCGTTTTGGCATCGCCATCCAGACCGCCAGCCTTCGGGTGAATAAGGTCGCGCACCATAAGTCCCCAGGTCCGGCTGTTGTTGACGATGGACCCGTAGATCGTTCGCGCTTCCCACACGCGATCGTAGGTGGCATTGTTGCGGAAGCCGGCGATGAATGCCGCGGCAGTCCCGATCAGGCCAATGGGAACCCAAGGAATCCCCAGTCCCTTCCAGTCGGTGGTGACGTATAGCAGTGTTGGAACGAGTGCGATCCCGAAGAGCCAATAAATTTGGCGGCGCGTCCAGCACAAGGTCTGCGGCAGTGGATAATGTGTGCCTGTGTACATGATCGTCGAATTTGAAACGCCCGGCCGCCTGAGTGTGCCCGGAAACAAGTGCCTCGCGGTCTCATCATGAGGCGCGGCCCTGCGACATCCGGTTCGTATTTCTACACCAAGCCATATGGGGTAGACAAGCGCGTGCGCGCCTCTCTACGCCGCGCGATGGGCTGCGCGATAGTCCGATGGACTCAACTGGCGAGACCACGTAGAATGACTTGCGTTTTGCCCGTCTTCCCGGCGCAATCTCGTCACTCATCCGCCGGTTCGATCTCAGCCCGCAGGAATCGGCCACTGTTCAAGGGAGCATGCATGCACAAGACTCGCATCATCTGCACCATCGGCCCCGTCACGGAATCCTACGAGATGCTGCAGAAGCTTTACGAGGCCGGCATGAGCATCGCCCGGCTGAACATGTCCCACGGCGATCACGAGTCTCACGCCAAAGTCATCCGGCACATCAAGTCGCTCAATCGAAAAGTGAAGTTTCCCATTCCCATCCTCCTCGATACGCAAGGCCCGGAAATCCGCACCGGAGATCTCTCCAACGAGCTCAATCTGCGGCAGGGCGACATCGTCTCCGTGACCACGCGCGGGGCGCAGAGCGTTGAGGAAAGCTCGATCCACATCAACTATGCGGACTTGCTGGAAACCGTCAACGTCGGAGACCGGATCACCGTGGACAATGGATTGATCAATTTCGAGGTGCTGGAAAAACATGAGCGCCACATGCGATGCCGCGTCTTGGATGGCGGGCTGCTGAAAAGCAAACGCCACGTGAACCTTCCCGGTGTCCGCGTCAATCTTCCCTCGATTACGCACAAGGATGTGAAGGATATTCTGTTCGGGCTGGAACTGGATGTGGACTTTATCGCCCTCTCGTTCGTGCGCGAAGCCGAGGATATCCGGCAACTCAAAGGGCTCATGGGCGACAAGGCCGGGCGGGTGAAGATCATCGCCAAGATCGAGGATCAGGAAGGGGTCAGGAATCTCGAATCTATCGTCCAGGAATCGGACGGCATCATGGTCGCGCGCGGAGATCTCGGGGTGGAAATTAACCTGGAGGACCTGCCGAACGTGCAACGCACCATCGTGCGACTGTGCGCCGAGTATGGCAAACGTGTCATCGTGGCGACCCACCTGCTCGAATCCATGATCCACAACCCCTACCCCACCAGGGCCGAGGTCACCGATGTCGCCAATGCGATCTACGAAGAGGCCGATGCCGTCATGCTGTCCGGGGAAACCACGGTGGGCAAGTATCCGGTGAAGTGCGTCGAGTTCATTCGCAGGATTGCGAGAAAATCTGAAACGATTCCCGGCTTGCAGTTTGCGAAAAATCTGCGCAACGAGGAGAACAAGCAACAACTGGCGGCGGCGGCCGTGCGGCTCGCCGAAGGCGTCAAGGCCAAAGGCATTGTCGTGATCACCAGACGCGGGATTATGGCCGACCTCGTCGCCAACTGCCGCCCGTTCGCCACCAACATCTACGCCTTTACCAACATGAGCCAGCCGCGACGGACCATGATGCTCAATCGCGGAGTCTTTCCCTTCAAAATCGATTTCAGTTCAGACCCTGAGAAGACTCTTCAAACGGCATTCCGCATCCTCAAAGACCGTGAAGCCTTCCAAGTCGGAGACAAGGTCGTCATTATCTCGGACGTCCTCGCCCAACAGCGCGTCGACTCGATTCAGATTCGCGATATCCCTTCGGACGACTCCCCGGTTTCGGTCGAAACGGCCAACCGGGACGTAGGCAGGTCTGGATTAGAGTTGTAGCCGGATGCCCCCGTGCATTCGATCTCCGGTCGAGAATGAAACGACACTCATCCTGCGGATGACGATGTATTCACCGCATGTCTCGCCTGCAATGGCGACGATATGATCGACGGCTTCACAACAGCGCCGGCTGCTCCAATCACATCATCGGAATGGTTCGTTCAGTCGACAGCGAGGAGGAAGCGCTGAAAATCGTTACTTCCATACAAGCCATTGAACCAAGCCGCCGAGCACAGAGACATCATGGCATAACCGTTTCGGAACGCTTCGATTCATAGGCTTGCATGTTCGCCAGGCTGATCCGCAGCAACGGCGCAGACACTTGCGCCGCACGCGCACGGGCGAGCATGTCGCCAATGATATGTTCATGCTCGGTCTGGCCGTTACGTATCATGTCGCGAAACATCGACGCGGTTCCCCTAGACCCACGCTCGGTCAAAGAGGAGATCATCTGCGCCATCGCCTCCCGGCGTGGCGCGAAGCCACTGGCCGTAGCCGTGGCAGTACACTCCTCCAGCATCTCGCGCATGATGGCCTCGCCTTCTCCAGCCGCCAAAATTGCGCCGACAGGCGCCTGCATGAGCGTGGTCATGCCGGCATACGTCGCGAGGAAGGTAAACTTCTCCCACATCTCTTGCATAATAGCGCCGCTTAAGACCGTCTCGAATCCACTGCGTTGCACGACGCGATGGAACACCGCCACTGCCGCAGCCTGTCCTGGCGATCGCGCGCCAAGAACGAAGCGTTGCAGTGTATTGAGATGCTGAACTTCTCCAGACGCATTCACCATCACACCGATATGGCATAGCCCGCCCAAAACACTTTCCCGGCCAAATCGGGCATCGAGGATATCGAGATGGCGCACTCCGTTGAGGAGCGGCAAAATCATCGTAGACGGCCCGACTGCTGGCGCGATGGTTTCTATCGCATCATCAAGGCTGTACGCCTTACAAGCCAGCAGCACCGCATCGAACGAAGACTCCACCGCCGTCAGTGTTTCGACCGGGATGCGGAGATCGCCGAGCGGACTGACGATAACCAATCCCTGCCGAGCCAGCGATTCAGCCCGCGATGGCCTGACCAAAAACCGAATGTCGACACCGGCCGCTGCCAATCTCCCTCCAAAATAGCCTCCAACGCCGCCGGCCCCCAGCACAAGTATCCGCATGACACTCCTCCAGACAACTCTCCTAGGTACGATCTGGCGCGGCCTCTCCATGCCGACTGCAACCGTGCTCGGCGCACTCACGGCCGCCCTCAAGCCCAGCCTTGCCTAATTGCTCGTTCGCCTCGTCACCGTACACCGAAATCGATGGCGCTGAACAAGCAATCCCTATTCCGCGATCCTGAAACAGAATTCGAATGTCGCTCGATCTCGCCTTCAATATACCGCCAGCTGTGTCTCGATACCTCCGACAGATCTCAGGACTCCTGCGCCCGATCTTGCTGCCACGACGATCCGCCGAACGCGCGGACGGCCAGGTAGGCCACGTTACGCTTCCAATAGCCGATCTTGCTGCGCGTCATCAATTCCAGAAAGAGATCGTCGGCCTCTTTTCGCTCGAAACGCGTACCGACGGGTAACACCTCTCCGTCAGGCAAGGCTACAATTCCGCCCGCCCGGTAGATCAAATCGTGTACGATAGGCGCAGCCAGCGAGAGTTCAAACGATGCGATCACGCCCCAGAGCAACCGTGGAATGCTGGCCAGATCGGTCTTGAAACCTTGCTTGACCGTCACCGTGAATCCATCCAACGCCGCATACTGACAATCGGCGAGCACGATCCAATCGGGACTTCGGTACGTCACGGCCGGCTCGAGCAACTCCATTGCCGGACGCAACGCCGCCTTGGCGTCGCCTGCTTGGGTCGATGCAGCCGCCTTCGTAAACTGTGCGTGAATCTCACTGGTGGAAATATTCCGATTCGCTTCGCCGATGTCGAAGCTGAACGAATTCGTGGCCATGGCCACGAGGCTCTCGTTATCGGCCAATGTCGGAGTTTTTCCTGTCAAGGAACGCGGCAGTGGTGCCGCCTGCTCGACGACCTGGTCACGGCTGACCTTAAGGACAATCGATCGGTCGCCGTCACTCAGATTGATAGTGACCGTTCCCCCCTGCTCAATAGACTGGTCGATCCGGGCGCATTGCTTGATGAGCTGCCCAAGATAGGTGTTCTGATTCATACACTGCACGTGAACCATATCCGGCATAGAGACTCTCCTTAATGGGGAAGCGGAAGGGTTAACAGGATTCCGCCCATCACATCATGCGGTTTAAAATCTTTCTTCGGACTATTGGGATGCGCATTGTGACAACTGACACAAGTCTGCGACACCGCCTTGTCCGGGTACAATGCCTGGAAAACCGGCTGTCCCCCTTCGGTCGTCACACTGGTATAGGGGCGGTCGGGATTCAATAAGATTTCCGTCAGGCCTGCCCGCTCAAACTCAGTGGCCGGGCGATTCGTCTTATTGATCGCCCAATCGCTGATCAGCCGGAACCGAACCCCGTTGCGCTGCTGCGAAACGAGCCGCCCCGATTCGAGCAAGAACTGCGCGGGAAGGGGCAGCCTCGCGGTTTCTCTCCAATGTTCCGAGGCAAAGACGATCCCCCGCAACTGCATCCGTTCCACAATGTCGGTGGTGTAGAACTCCCGGTCGGCTTGAATCACGCTATGCACATACTCGGCAACTTTGTCGGCTGGCACACAGGGAACCGTCCCCGCCTCTTTGCCTGCGGCAGTGAACACCCACTGGCTGAACAGGATGGTCGCCACCGCGCCGACGACGAGACCGCTGAGAAAGCCTTTCCCCATCATGCTGCACCCACCTTTCTGAGGCGCGCATTGTTGCCCCGCGTCTCAACCGGACCCATAAGCCATCCCGGCCTGAACCCGCCCACCGTTTCGCGAAAAGCATACGCCGACCGTACGAATAAATCGAACGACCGCGCCGCCCTCTTTGCAGTTTTTGTCGAAGAGAAACTGAACTAAGCAGTTCTACCCTGGTGAAAGACAAGAACGGGAGTACGCTGAATTGCACGGCATGTGGGAGAACAAGACCGGCGCTTATTCGCTCGGCGTCAACGTGGCAGGAAGATGGGCAGGCTTTCTTCGTACTTCAACATCCTGATCGATCATCTTCAGAATGTTCAGTTAAGATTTTAATTCCTCAAAGACATTTCCATTATGAGCTGAGTTGGGAAATGCCCCGCTGTGCAGGTATCCCATTTCACATCCCTCGAACAGCATGGACCCAACCGGTCTCTCATGGATACAATGTCTCTGCATTGATGAATGAACAGGTGCGGACTCGGCACAGGAAGGCGATGGATGGCGCAGAAAATCGATCCAGCACTCCATGAGTGGACCGCGCATGAACGGGTCATCGTGTATGACGGCGTCTGCAATTGGTGCAACGTGTGGGTGAGGTTTGTCACCAATCGTACTCCTCACGGCACCTTCAGACTTGAGACACTGCAATCTCAACCGGCGCGTCTAATACTGCGAGAGCTTCAACTATCCCCGGACAATTTCGAGACCTTTCTGCTGCTCGAACGCACGCAAGTCTTTACCAAATCCACGGCTGCGCTGCGAATCGCAAAGCAGTTGTCGGGCCTCTGGCCGTTGTTCTACGGTTTCATCGTTATCCCGCGCCCTCTTCGCGATGCCGTCTACGACTTTGTGGCGCTCCACCGGTACAAGTGGATGGGGAAAGTCGATCAGTTGGAGCGACCGTCGGAAAGGCACGAGGAGCGGTGAATGCCTGCCGATTAGTTCAATACTCAGGCAGGCTCATTCCTGAAGCGGCGGCCGCTGAGCCGCGGTGTGCTGAACCTCTGCCATCGGCAATCGGCCTTCTGTTTCCAGACAGGTCGTCCATGGATGCGACGCGGCGCCGACACCGGCTCCAACCATGCCGAATGGGATCGCCACAATGAACAGCGGGACTCCGAGACCGTACCCAGCCCATTGAAGCGCCACACTGTCGCGCTTCTGACCGGCCTCGACCATCTGTTCAGCCGGATAGAGCGGGAAGGTGCCGTATTCGCTCCCCATACTGGCGCTCTCGGCCAAAGACCGGCAACGGGCATCGCTGAGTGAGGGCACCAGCAGCATCGTGGCCATCGCCAACACCACACAGATTTTCATACCTGTTCCTTTCACGCAAAATCCCCCTGCCAGATCATACCGCTGTCAACGGCGATATATTCTCCGCAACCGGCCACACCCTCTCATTGCAAATGACAGGCCTTCTTTCCAAGGATAAAAAAACAAAGAGCGGCGGAAGAATGCAGGCCTCTCGCGTAGGTTCCATGGCATTGCGACGCCGACGGCCATGCAACTTTTCATGCTATGAGTGGTTTCGCTCGCTCCGCACAGTGCGGATAGGACGATCATCGCACGCGGGCAGCGATCAGGCACCGTACGGAAAGACGGTCTTCCCGCACGGCTTGTAGAGATCACGTCATTCGTTGAGAGGCTCGGTACGACACAACCGCATCCATGCCGGACAGGCATTCACTCCACGTTTCCCTTCCGGCCTACTGTTCATAATTCTCGACGACCTCCGGCGGACGAACCTTCGCTTCGTTCGGATTCTGCCCGACATCGCGAAGGGCGCGTCGCTGCCGCAGGAGATCCCAGCACTGGTCCAACTCAACCTGCACTTGCGCGAGCCGCTTCCCATCGGATTTAGGCTGCGCTTTGAGTTCGTGCAATCGATGCTCTTCTTCGACGAGACGCTGAATGTGATTGAGGACCGACTGATCTTCGTTGCGATTCTCCACGTGAACCTCCTCTGGTACGGATAGCGTCGGCATGAATAGATGGTGATCGTACGCCGGCACCGGCAGGCAGTCAACCGACGCACGACAGAAAGAACGCCGCCATGCATGCCGCGTTCATGGTATAGCTAGACCCATACATATCTCTCGCGATTCATTGCAGGCTCACATTATCCTGAGGGACCTATGACCAATCGTTCAGATCTCAAAAACATCGCCCGTCGCACCATGCTCGAACGCGGCCTCTGGCCGGAATTTTCAGCGGCCTCGATGGCCGAATTAAGCCGTATCCACGCGCCCGCCTCCGATCACTCTTCTTCCCTGCGCGATCTGAGGGCGCTGCAGTGGGCATCGATCGACAATGACGATTCTCGGGACTTGGACCAGCTCACGGTCGCGACGCCGCAACCGAACCGGTCGGTGAATATCCTGGTCGCGATTGCCGATGTGGACGCGCTGGTTCCGAAAGATTCCGCCTTGGATGCGCATGCCCGGCACAATACGACATCCGTCTATACATCCGGCGAGCTCTTCCCCATGCTGCCGGAAAAACTCTCGACGGATCTGACGTCGCTGGGCGAAGGGCAGGACCGCCTCGCGCTCGTCGTGGAATTTTCAGTTGCGGAGGACGGAACGGTGCTCCGCTCCACCCTCTACCGAGCTCGAGTCCATAACCATGCCAAGCTAGCGTATAACGCGGTGGCGGCGTGGCTGACAGGAGCCGGACCGGCGCCCGAACGGATGACAGCCGTGCCAGGGCTTGACGCTCAGCTTCGCCTGCAAGATCGAGTGGCGCAACGGCTCAAAGCCCGGCGACACAAGCATGGCGCGCTCAGCCTTGAAACGATTGAGCCGCACGCGGTCTTTCAAGATGAGATGCTGACGGCCCTCAGAGTCGAGGAGAAGAACCGCGCGAAGGAATTGATCGAAGATTTCATGATTGCGGCCAACCAGGCCACAGCGGCCTATTTGAAAAGCAAAGGCGTGCCGTCATTCCGCCGCATACTCCGCTCGCCTGACCGCTGGCAACGGATCGTCGAGGTCGCGGCTGGCTGGGGCGAATCCTTGCCGGGAGAACCAAACTCTCAGGCGCTCGAAGCGTTCCTCGTCAAACAGCAGCAAGTCGATCCTCTCAGATTCCCGGATCTGTCCCTGTCGATTGTGAAACTGATCGGCCGGGGCGAATATGTCCTCGACCGTTCGCTGGACGGCGCACCGGAGCATTTTGGCCTTGCCGTCAAGGGCTACACCCACTCCACCGCGCCCAACCGGCGCTTCCCCGACCTGATCACGCAGCGATTGGTCAAGGCGGCGCTGGCCGGCTCGCCGTCCCCCTATCGCCTCGATGAATTAGAGTATCTGGCCGGCCACTGCACAGAGAAGGAAGACGATGCCGAGCGGGTCGAGCGGCAGCTTCGGAAATCCGCCGCCGCCCTCTTGCTGGAGCCGATGATCGGGCAACGGTTCGACGCAATTGTGACAGGCGCCTCAGACAAGGGTACCTGGGTACGGATCCTGGATCCGCCGGTGGAAGGGAAGCTGACGACGGGTGCGAACGGCATCGACGTGGGAGACCGGCTGCACGTACAACTCGTGAGCACAAACGTTGAGCGTGGACATATCGATTTTTCAAAAATCGGCATGTGAGTGCCACGCGCAAAAGATCGACCGCGCCGCGGAACGCCCTTGGAGTATCTAGCTGCTAGGAGCGTAGGTATTGTTCTTGATGTGATCGGGAACGGTTCGGAGATCCCATACAATCCGGAACCAGGACAGCACGACCAACAAGTAATAGGAAAAGTCGATCTCCCACCAGCGCCATCCCTGATTGACCGACGATTGGTAGTAGTGATGGTTGTTGTGCCAGCCTTCCCCGCAACAGAGAATCGCCAGAATAAAGCTATTTCGGCTGCCATCGCGGGAGTCGTATCGCACACGACCGATAATGTGGGTCAGCGAGTTGATAAAGAACGTGCAGTGATAGAGCATCGTCGTGGAAATGAAGAATCCCCAGATGAGCCCCGGGAACCCCCAAATCGCGTAAATCAGCAGCGCGTACAAAAAGGGCGGCACATAGTGAAACCGGTTGAGCAGGCGCAGCTCCGGATATTTCGCCAAGTCCTTCACGATGGCGAACTCGGTCTCATCGGATTCGTTGGTCAACAGCCAGCCGACATGGGAGTACCAGAACCCTCGCTGCACTGGAGAGTGGCGATCTAATGCCTGATCGGAATGCTTGTGATGATGCCGATGGTGGGCGGCCCACCACAACACCCCCTTCTGCGCCGACGTCATGGCCAGCACGGCCAAAAGAAACTGAAAGACCCGGCTAGTTTTATAGGAGCGGTGGGAAAAGTAGCGGTGATACCCCGCGGTGATGGCCAGCATCCTCAGGTAATAACTGGCAAGAGCCAGCACAACCAGTTCAATGCTGATGCCCGTCTGGAAGGCCCAAAGGCTCATCAGATGAACAAGAAAAAACGGGATCGCGGTGGCCCATTGAATAGTCTCCGATTCAGGCTGCGCGCTGATGGAATCGCCGGATGGTCTAGTCATAGATCGCTCTCATCGTTCACCGCCTTCTTCACATATACATGTAAAGTGAGAAATGTCGGCTGTGGGAAGCGGGGCTATTGTACTTTATCGGACGGAGTCTGCAAAGGAGTTAATTTGGGGGAAGGGAAAATATTACCTCCTTCCCCCAAGGCAGCTGAAACAGACCTTCGGTCCCTATTCTCTCTCGCATTTCGACAGCAACCGCTCACATTCACCGGTAGCTCCACTTGCGGGGCCGGACAGCTCACTGAACGTGGGCCCCAGCATAGGACTTCTCCTGCGCCTTGCGGTAAGATAGATACGTATCGAGTTGCTGTTCACTGCGAGGCTCGCATGATACCGGACAACCGGCCTCAACGGAAACAGACCTTTCGCGAACAGGCGCTCAAACTATTCCCGTGGCTCTGCGCCCACTGCGGGCGCGAGTTTGACGGCAAGAAGCTGAGCCAGCTCACCGTCCATCATAAGGACCATAACCATCACAATAATCCGCCCGATGGCAGCAACTGGGAATTACTCTGCCTCTATTGCCATGACAATGAACACCAGCGGCATCAAGTAACCGCCACGCCGGATGAAGCCCCGGCAAGCCAGACGCAGGACCGCCCTTCAACCTTCACACCCTTCGCACGCTTCGCCGCACTGCTGAAACGCACCAGCTAATCCATCTGGAGCCAACGTCCTACAGACAGGCATGATGCATCCGCTTCGCGGTATGCAGTAGACTGCCCTCGGCCTATCTCAGTCATCTGAACCGGTCTTTTGCGCATGGAGCCCTCATGCCATATGTGTTGATTATTCATGAAGTCGAGTCCTACCAAGCCTGGAAAACGATTTTCGACCAGGCGGCCGCCATCAGAAAGGCCGCTGGAGAAATCAGCTACCAGCTTCTGCGCTACGACCGCGACGCCAACCGCATTGTGCATTTTTCAGAGTGGTCGTCTTTAGATAATGCTCACCGCTTCTTCGAGTCGCCTGAGCTGGTCGAGATTAGAAAAAACGCAGGCGTGAAAGCACCGAACTTTCTCTACCTGCATGAAATCGAGCGCGGCCTGCTCTAAATAGACATCCGTCACGTCGACGCCCCATGAGGAGATTACAACCAAGAGAACCCAATCATGCGATTTATCAAAGTGAAGGATGAGGAACGCGCAGGTGAGGTGGCGATAAATCTGGATCTCGTTCGCGAAGCCCATTTTGGTGGAGGCTTACTGCATCTCTATTTCGAGCGCAGCTCCTCTGCACAAGACGACATGACCTTCACCGGTGAGAACGCACAGAAAATCTGGGCTGCTATGGGATAGAACATGAGCAGCGCTTCCCTTAAAAACCAGTCACCCGCATTTAGACAATGGCGGAGCCTCCGGCAATAAGAAAATAGCCTATGTTATAAAAAATATGGAGCGCGATAGACGGAATCACCGACCCCGATCGATCGCGCAGAATTCCAAAAACGAGAGAAGGGAACAGCGTGAGTACTGCCCAAAGAAGCGGGTGTGTCGGGATGTGGGCAATGACGAATACGATCGACGTCAAAAGGTTCGCCGTGCTTAACCCAATGACCGTGCGGCGCCCCCAGGCACGGCGTATCAGAACGCCCTGCATGCATCCTCGGAACAAAAGCTCCTCGACAATCGGCTGCCACACTACAGCCGTGAGGAATGCCATAGACAGCATCCGTTCCCAAGGCAACGGCTGGACAGCCGCCAGCAAAGGCAACACGACAAAGAAAATCGCTCCTATGGCCAGACTGGAAAGAAATACGGAAGAACGATAAAAGCCTGAGATAGGCCTGTGCCCCAAAAGCTCATAGAGAACTGATGCAACAGAAACCATAGATGCACGGCTATCTCGCCGAGTCTTCAGGCAGTTGCCTGAAGACTTCGGCCGGATAACGATGGGAAGACTAGCGAACACGCCTTCGAGCTCTCCAGCACAACACACTCAGAGACAACAGAAGTAAGATCGGCATCAGGGCATCATTCGACCCAGCCGGTGCAATCGTGCATCCGCCTCCCCCACCAGAAGAACCCTGAGCCCCTCCACCCACTGAAACGGGACCGTCAAACGATGCCGTCACAGTAGCCGCAGTATTCACAGTGCACGTACCGGATCCTGTGCAACCACCGCCGCTCCAGCCGCTAAACGTCGAACCGGCATCCGCGACCACAGAGAGAGTCACAGTCGTACCTTGAAGAAAATTGAAGCTGCAGGTCCCACCGCAGTCGATCCCAGCTGAATTTGATGTGACCGTTCCTGATCCGGTTCCGGCCTTGAGAGCAGTCACCGTAAACGTCCCTGAAGGCGGCATCGTGTTAAAAGTTGCCGTCACTGCTACCGTGGAGGTAACCTGACAGGTGCCTGTTCCTGTGCACCCGCCGCTCCAACTGGCAAAGACAGAGCCCGCGGTCGGAGTCGCTGTGAGCGTCACGGTTGTACCTTGATTGAACTGGGCGTCACAGGTCCCCCCGCAATTGATACCAGCTGGACTCGATGTGACTATCCCCGCACCCGTGCCGTTTTTGCTGACCGTTACAGTAAACGGTGTCGGCGGCGCAACATTAAAGGTTGCCGTTACCGTTGCATTTGTAGTGGGCTCACAGGTGGCTCCTGTTCCTGCACAGCTGCCGCCGCTCCAACCGGCAAAAACGGATCCACCGTCCGGAGTTGCCGTGAGCGTGACAGTAGTCCCCCCCGAGAATTGAGCAGAACACGCGACGCCGCAATTGATTCCAGCCGGAGCCGACGTAACCGTTCCGTTCCCAGTGCCGACCTTATTGACGGTTACAGTGAATTGAGGAGGCGGCGCCGTGTTAAAGGTCGCCGTCACCGCGGCTGTAGTGGATAAGGTACAGGTGTTCACGCCGACACACCCACCACCACTCCACCCGGAGAACACAGATCCCGGAGAAGCTGTCGCCGTCAGCGTCACACTAGTCCCTCCTGAGAATTGGAGATTGCAGGTTGCGCCGCAGTTGATCCCGTTCGGCGTCGATGTAACCGTCCCCAAACCAGTGCCTGCCTTATTAACAGTGACTGCAAACACATTGATACTGTCGAGCGCTGCCCGAGCATTAAGCCGACGACCCGTCAGGGTTTTTCCAGCAAGTGACGGAAGCACATCGCCGGTATTGATAATGGCATTACGGATCTGCGCCACCGTTAGGCCTGGATTGACAGAAAGGAGCAATCCGACGACACCCGACACATGCGCCGTAGCCGATGACGTCCCGCCCGTATAACCATAGTCCGTCACTCCAGAAGGGGGCCCCGACACGCAGTCAACGCGCAGGTTATCAAGATACGCACCATCCGCAGCGCCTGCATTGTCAGAGAAGAAATTCATCCGGAATCGGACGGATGAATTATTATCGCGGATTTCTTCCAGAGGCCGGTTCGTGAATGCGCCGCCTGAGGAGGCAGTAAACCTGTTCCCCCTGGTCCACGTCGTGCCTCCATCTCCGGAAGCCTGCACCAAAATACCATCCCCAGCGCCTGCGGAAGACAGGCGCACATCGCCGACCAGAAGACAGCCATGTCGGCCAACCGTGCTAAAGCTCGGACCCGTGGCAAAGGAATTGGTGTTGTCCAGATAGTTGCCGCCCGGACTGTCCGTGAGGCTGTTCGGAGGACTGACAGACTGCGCATTGGTGAAGGCCCAACTGTTATTGACCCCGCTAAAGACATACCCCAACCCGGCAGGGTTCGAATCGAACGTATGTAACAGGATATTGACCACATTCTGCGTGGGGTAGGTCGTATAGGTTTCATCGGTTCCCGGCGCTGCGATTTGGACAGACGCCGCGCCAAAATTTGAAAAATACGACAGGCCATCGTTCTGATTTGTCGCAGCCACTCCAATGACATTCGGCAGAGCCGGCCCACACGAAGTCGCCACGCTGTACTGCGCCGGGTACCATGGCACCAGATCGTTGTCCTGAGTATTGTTCCCTGCGGCAGCCAGAACCATAACGCCAGCCGCATTGGCGGCACTCAACATATCGTACTCTGCTTGGCTGCACGCGCCTCCCACCCTTCCAAAACTTGCATTGATTATGCGAGCGCCATTTGCGATCGCATAGTTGCCGGCAGGAATAAACCCGTCGCCCGTTACATGTTCAAACGCGACCCCGCTTCCAGCTTTGAGCGCCATGAGCTTCGCTCTCTGCATGACGCCGGTTACGCCGAGACTGTTATTCCCCGCCGCGGCCATGGTGCCCGACAGACCTGTGCCATGCCCCAGCATACCGGTGGGAAAATGCACCACATCCATCGGATCGCCATCGTTATTGGCAAAGTCGTACCCATGATAGTCATCTACATATCCGTTGCCATCGTTATCGATGCCGTCATTCGGAATTTCACCGGCATTTGTCCACATGTTAGGAGCAAGGTCCGGGTGGTCATAAGCAATCCCTGTATCGATAACTGCAATCACAACATTGGGGCTGCCAGTGGTAATATCCCAGGCCTCCGCGGCATGAATATCGGCGCCGGCCGCACCCGTCACGCCTCGAACCGTTTGGCCAGTATTATGAAGCCCCCATAACTGGCTGAACAGTGTGTCATTAGGAACACTGGCTAATTCATAGAGGTAGTTCGGTTCGGCATACTCAACAGCGGGGTCTTGCCGATACATTGCAATGGCGTCTTCGACCGAGCTCCCCTTTTTCAGCTTGAGGAGATGCAACCGATGGGAACCTGCGGCAAACGACTTCGTCGCATGCGCGCCGGTCTTTACTTCGGCAGCTGCAATGGTGGCACCCGACGCCCCATTGCGGAATTTGACGATCACTTCTCCGTCCTTATATCGGCCCTGCATATTGTGACCGCCGGAACCGACCGTAGCGCCACGATCTGGACGGGCGCTGCGAGCTGTTTCTGCATTAGCCCAGATACCTCCGAATGAAGAAAGCGCCACTAGTATGCATAGGCTTAGCCAGGCTGCCTGCCTTCTCCGTACATAAGAACCGACAATACCTTTTGATCTAGAGCATGACCTTCGACTCGCCATTGGTAAATCTCCTAAACCATTTCAGAATGATTAAGTACGTGTACCGAGATTTGAGCGCCCTTCTTTTGTAACCAACCCACAGGGTGGGAGACAACCTACATTCAATCGTTTTCTAATGTTTTGAAGAGTATCAAGATAGAGAATGAGTTAATACCCCTCCTCTGGGGAAATAACGCTTCTCTAAGGAGGGGGGGCGCAATAAACGCTTTTTCCTGATACTACTGGAGTCATCTGCCGGCTGTGCTCCGAACAGCACCTCCGCGTCTCCTCCTCATGCAATACCGTTCGAACTAGTCCTATTCGGCATTCCTTCGCATAACAGCTAACTACCTGAAATAGTTAGACTGTCAGACGCAATATCTATCCAATTGCTCCTCCAATCTACATCGAGGGAATAGCCTCAACAGGCCTTTTCATTCAGCGGTTTACGATATTTTTTCAAGTGCTACATTTAGTAGTGAACTCTTAGCTCATGCCCAATACATATGCCTCTTTTCTGGAGTCTCATCCTCATACTCCCATTACTGCTATCCGCCTCATTACTATGGGCCGGCGACGGGGCTATGTCCGACCAAATCTTTGCGACCTGGAGTGCGCAGTTTTCTGATCCAACACCTCAGACCGATCTCAAACCTGCCTCCTCTGCGCTCTATCAAACCAGTTTGACATCGACATACTTTGCCCCTCCACCCACGGTGACCGCAACTCGGCTGCAAAACCTAACGCCGGAAACAGAGCAACCCCGCACACGTGGACTTCTTTCTTCGATAAACATACTCAACGGTCTGCTGGTGACAGAGGCAGAAATGGCACACAGTGAGGGTGGCGCAACGTGGTTGCAGAACAAGATCGTCGGCGATACCCGAGACGACCCAGCCAGTCGAATGCTGCGGCTCGGCATTACCGGCACGGCAGGCTCCGTACGATACGGCGCGCTCTATCGTTCAGCCGGCCAAGCCTTTCTGAATGGACCCGACCTGGCAATACGTGAAGTCTGGGGAGAATGGACGTCCGGGCAGACAACGCTACGAAGTGCCGTAGGGCAACAATGGAATAATGTGACCGGCGACAACGCAAGAACAAGGCTGGGACAAACCTACGGCCGATTAGGACTCGCCTGGAAGAGTCCCGGCTTGCCTGAATTCATGCTTACTTACTCAAATACAGGACTACGCAGTTCCGCGGAACCGATCGGAGTGGCACCCCAACGAAGCCATACGCATACCCTTGAAGGTGCCCTAGCCTATACCGGCGCCGCCTGGAATGCCCGCCTCGCCTCTGCATACATCCTGGGCAGCGATCTACAACGCAACGGAGCAGGAAATACGATTCGTTTGCAAACACTCACCGCCGCGATTCGCCCGTCGACCACCCTCACCATCACACCGACACTAACGTACCGAGAGGAAACGCAAGACTGGTCAGGCACCAGAATCGAATCGCCCTCCGCATCTGTGGCCGTCCAATATCGCCACAATCAGTGCGTCTGGCTCAGTGCCGCAGGCAACTATGCCAGCGTCCGTTCAAGCGACCGGCTGATCGACACGCAACAAGTCGGCGGAAAAGGCATCCTTGCCTGGGACCTGCAACGCTCCAAAGCCTGGGCTACCCTGCTGTCTTTTGAAGCCGGCTACAATCGCCTCACGAATAACCTCTCCTCGTCAGCCGATATCCAAGACATCTCCGGCATCGTCAAGCTGATACTTGCTGCGCACTAACCCTACTCGATCACCCCAGTCTGCCATTGGAAGGGGTGGACCAAACCGTCTCTGACCACGTAGAATGCGCGACCGGTTTTCATTGGTTAATCCGCCTCTGACCACGCGGAGACCGCGGCAGAGCGCACCTACTATTGCAATGACGATGAAGGGGTTGTCATGAGTGTGAAATGTGGAATCGTCGGGCTGCCCAATGTGGGCAAGTCTACCTTGTTCAATGCGCTGACCAAATCGGGTATCGCAGCAGAAAACTATCCGTTCTGCACCATCGAACCGAATATCGGCATTGTGGAAGTGCCGGATACGCGCATGCAGGCGCTGGCCGATATCGTGAGCCCGCAACGGATGCAATATGCCACGACCGAGTTTGTGGATATTGCCGGACTGGTTGCCGGCGCTTCCAAGGGGGAAGGCTTGGGCAACCAATTTCTCGCGACGATCAGGGAAACCGATGGGATTGTGAATGTGGTGCGCTGCTTCGAGGATGACAATGTGATCCACGTGTCCGGCAAGGTCGACCCGCTGTCTGACATCGAAACGATTGTCACCGAACTGGCCCTAGCCGATCTCGCGACAGTAGAAAAAACACAGGAAAGAAACCTGAAAGCCGTCCGCGCCGGCGACAAAGACGCCGCAAAGCTTGGGGAATTGCTGCCACAAGTCGCTGCCTGCCTGAATGAAGGCAAGCCGGCCCGCACGATGAAGCTGGATCCGGCACAACGCGCCTTGCTGAAACCGCTCTGCCTGATGACGATGAAGCCAGTCATGTACGTGGCGAATGTGTCGGAAAAGGGATTCACCAACAATCCCCTGCTGACCCGCGTGGAAGAGTATGCCGCGAAAGAAGGTGCACCGGTCGTGGCCATTTGCGCCGCGCTGGAATCGGAAATCTCCGTGCTCTCGGATGAGGAAAAGAAAGAATTCCTCGCCGACACCGGCATGACCGAACCGGGGCTCAACCGCTTAATTCGCGCCGCGTATCAATTGTTGGGCTTGCAAACCTACTTTACTGCCGGTATCAAAGAAGTGCGCGCATGGACTATTCATGTCGGCGACACCGCCCCGCAGGCCGCCGGCGTGATCCATGGCGATTTTGAAAAAGGCTTTATTCGCGCAGAGGTCATCAGTTACAACGACTTCATCGCCTGCAAAGGAGAAGCAGGCGCGAAAGAAAAAGGCAAAATGCGGCTAGAAGGCAAGGAGTATGTGGTCCAGGACGGCGATGTGATGCACTTCCGGTTCAATGTCTAGCCTAGATCATGGATCAGCCGCCACCCAAGTCTCATCCTCGCGATCCCTTGCATGGGATCACGCTGGAAACAATCGTCACCCACCTAGTCGAGCGCCATGGGTGGGAAGAACTGGGCCGACGGCTCCCTGTGCGTTGTTTTCTCAACAACCCCAGTATCAAATCCAGCCTTACGTTTCTGCGCAAAACCCCCTGGGCGCGCGAACGACTTGAATTAATGTATATCGTGGAACGAACGTGAGCGCGCAGACGAACCAATCGACTCCGACGCTCGACTGACATCCCTTCATCGGAAAGCATTACCGCGCTATGGCTCCCAATGCCACCATCTTCAAAGCCACACTGCATATCGCCGACATGGATCGACACTACTATGAAGACCATGCCGTCACACTCGCGCGCCATCCATCTGAGACCGATGAGCGCATGATGGTGAGACTGCTGGCCTTCGCGCGACATGCGCACGACGCCCTCATCTTCGGCCGCGGCATCGGTACGGAAGACGAGCCGGCGCTCTGGCAAAAAGATCTCACCGGTGCGATCGAGCTCTGGATTGAGGTGGGCGAACCTGAGGAGAAACTGATACGGCAGGCCTGCGGTCGCGCAACCCAGGTCGCCGTCTACTCTTACGGTGGCAGAGGAGCCGATCGGTGGTGGGAGAAAACCAGCCTCCTGCTCGCCCGTTGCAAGAACCTAACAGTGATTAATATCCCGCAAGACGGAAGCCGGGCTTTGGCTCAACTCGCACAACGCAGTATGGACCTCCATTGCTCCATCCAGGATGGGCAGATTTTGATAGGCGATGGCACCCATGCCGTACAGATCGAGCTCACCACCATTCATCCTGTCGAGACCTAACATACCTGAATAAAGGTCCAGTCCTGAGCCACAGACACTACACACCGTTTATCTCCGCCCTTCAATCTCCTACCCTAAAGATCTTCCTTCCATTGATTCCCTCGCAATCCAGATCTACAATCCTCGCCAACCTCTCCAGGCAACGATCACAGTGCTGACGAAAACCATGGCGCACTGACACAATGAAAAACAAAACGCGTATTCCCACGGACGGTGAACCAATCCAATGGGAAAGTCCGTTTGCAGCGCTGAAAAAAATCGCGCTCCCACCAACCACTGGAGAGCAACCTGCCACCGCACCGACAACAATACCGCTAGTAAAGAAGAACCGTGGCCGGGTAGATATCATCAGACAAACCGCGCATCGAGGAGGGAAGACCGTCACTGTAATAGCAGGGCTTGCCGGAGTCGGCCAAGCTGAAAAAGAGCAGCTCGCAAGGAACATTCAGACAGCCTGTGGAGCTGGCGGAACCGTCAAAGAAGGTCGGATCGAGATTCAGGGAGACCAGCGGAAGCTGGTCGCACGTATTTTAACAGACGCCGGATTTCGCCCAGTGTTTGCCGGTGGATAAACAACCTCCCCCCTACACAAGACACGAGAGGAAATACGCCACGCTCTCAGATGGAGGGACCCGCCGTAAGAGACACGCGATCCACCACATGCTGAGGGAGAAATGCGGTCAGATCTTGCGGCTGCATAACTGACAACAGCCGTTCGATTCGTTGCTCATTGGTCCCGCCCATAGGCATATCCGCAGCCATCAACGCATCCATCAACTCTCGCGAAGTAAGTTGGCGAAGAAATTCCGGGGCCAAATGATTTGAGTGGATCTGTGAAGAATGCTTGTGTCCGCCAATCTGCACTTCCATGTGTCGCTCCTTTACAGTGTGTACAATCCGTCAATAACCGCCAGTAATGAAAGAATACCGAACCCATTGGATTGGCGCATTCCCCACTCTGGTTACCTCAAAAGAGGGGGGACGCTACTCCACATTGGCGCGTTATAGCTCAATTTTCTGTGTTTTCAGCCTCTTCCACAGGTAGACATTGCTACTGTGCTTCGGCTATCATCCGACCGTATTTTTCAGCAAATACAATCATGTGGCGGTGTAGCTCAGTTGGTAGAGCAGCGGACTCATAAGCCGCGGGTCTCCCGTTCAATCCGGGACACCGCCACCAAAAACTCTCCATCCTAATCGCTTAAACCATCCAGCAATTCAACGAGTTCCGCTCATTACCTCGGAACTGCCTTCAATACTGACGTCCAACCCAAGTGATCGAAACCGACCGCTTTCGGCCGTTCGGTTAACATGTCCGCCTTGCGAACAGACCATGACAGGCAAGTATCGTCGGCATGACGTTTTTCCCATTCCTTACCCACAACATCCCGCACTAAACACCTGCCGTTGCCGATAGGCATTCCAGCAAGCCGGACATAACTCGACCGTTGAATGGGTGAGTATATCGACACAAGCCATGCGTTGCGCAGCAAGCGTCCCACAATCTGCGCAGGATCCGTTCATCACACCATCACCGTGACACTCTTGCATCACCATGGGACACCACCTTTATATTCGGGCGCACGTTACGATTACACACCGTCGACATATATTCCTGCTCTGATCTTCCGCCTACTAGATTGCGCCATAACCGGATTGGCAACGGTTCCGCCTTCGCATGTCCAAGCTCCCAGCGCACGTCTCGAAGCTGCACGTTCATCGAATCGATCGTCCGTTCAAGAGAGACTAACCGGTCCGTCACTAAAATTCGTCCATCTGTCAGCATGGTCCCCTCCTTGATTAAACTAAATGACGCAATGGCGAATGACGCCGATCAAGAGCCCTTCGATATGAAACTGATCGTTGGGAGTCACAATAATGGGCTGCATCGCCGCATTGGCCGGATGCAGCTCGATATGCGTATCCTTTTTGAAATAGGTCTTGATCGTCGCATCCTGATTCACCAACGCGACAACCGTCTGCCCGTTGCGGGCGTGATCCTGCTTGCGCACGATCACCAGATCGCCCGGCAGAATGCCATCGTCTTTCATCGACTCCCCTTTCACACGAAGCGCGAAGGTATCGCCCCCGCGCAACATGCTCGGCGGGACATCGATGAGGTCAGACTGCGGCACCGGCTCAATCGGAGATCCGGCCGCCACAATGCCCGCCATAGGAATTTCAGTCCGTCGCTGAAGCTGTTCTAACGCCACACGCACCATGCCGGGAATCCGCCGCATCCCCGCTTCATACCGCGCCACCGACACACGGGTTGTGCTCAAGGCCTCAGCCAGTTGTTGCTGCGTGAGCCCTAACCCCTCGCGAATCCGCTTTAGATCGTTCGATTTCATGATGTAACCAATGGTTACATACGGGAATATCCTCTGTCAAGCAGGAAAACCGGCGCGGTTCCCTATAAAACTCGCCTCCCCTGTTATAGCGCGGCAACCATTCCAGGAATTTCCATCAACCAATTCTGGACTAATCGAGAGGTGGCAGGCTTTAGACATACCTCGGAGATTAGCTGCGATCATGCAAATCCCCCCGTCCGACCTGTTCCGCGCCGATGCGGCTATCTATCTCAAAAATACCCGTCCAACTGTCTGCACGCGCCGCTTAAACGTCTATTCACGGTGCATTGAACGGGACGGCGACTATTGATTCCGCACAGTCACATCCTCTTCAAGCACATCGCCCGTATCGAGCGTGAGCAAATACCTCACGCGGTAATCCACCCCATGTTACTCACCCTTCATAGAGCATCGGCGAATGCCACCAAGCCGGCGCGGCGGAGAAATATCTTTCCACGTACGTGACAAATCAATGTGCTGGACTATGGGAAGGCGATATGATCGTGATGAATCTGAATCTGAATCTGCATCCTTAGGCCGGCGCTCTGGATATGGTCGTAATCGACAGCACCGACGAAACGACGTTCAAACGCTATCAAAAAAACGCGACGGCAAAGTGCTCACACCCATCAATCTGACTTCCCACTAATCGTGCTACAGTCAGAACACCGGAACCTGAACGGGTTGTGCAATGCCCCTGAGTTATAAGGAGGGAAGCATGTGGAAGGTGGCACTATTATGCATAGCACTTCTCTCCGCTGCGCCATCTTGGGCTGCTGAGGAACATGTAATTGTCACAAAATCAGCCAACGGCACCAGGAATACAAGACCATTCACAGTGCAAGATCGATGGGAATTACGCTGGGACGCGAAGGGGCAGAAATTTGCAATTTACCTCTTTACGGCAGACGGCGAACGTCAAGGGCTATTGCCAATAGTGACCCAAGATAAGCCGGGAGCGGATTCTAGCTACTACCCGAAAGCCGGCGAATATTATTTGAAGATCGTGTCGGATGGCGACTGGACTGTGACCGTCGTCCAACTCCCATAACATTCACTCCTGATGGTGAACCGCCTGCACCTACGACTGCTTCCATTAATGGGTATTTCTGCAGTCCGTAGGATGCAGCCGATCTTGGATTTCAGTCTTGGCATCTACCATACCGGTTACGACGGTAACACCTACGGAGATGGTCGCGATTCTAAACAAACCGTCCGTTGAACAGAGTTACCCACAAAATCTGAAGAGATCGATTGGAAGAGAGATAGGCGAATGAAATAGCGCTGACACTAACGCGAGATCAGATGCACCGACCCGGCTTTGAAAGACGCTCTGACCGAAGTGCCGACCGTCAACTCCAGTTCTGTCAACGCCGACCTTGTAATAACTGCGACCAGAGAAAACCCGCACTCGATCGTGACCCGCGCCAGAGCGCCGAGTGAGGCAATCGCACTCACGGTTCCCTGGAGATGATTTCGGGCGCTGGTGGGCCCGGCCCCCGCGAGTTCAAGCGTCACATCTTCCGCCCTAATGCACACGAACACATCAGCTCCGACAGGCTCCTCGGCGACCGCCGTCAGAGAGACCGCTCCCACTCGCACTGTCGCCAGCCCATCATGGGCATCGGCCAATGTGCCCTGCACCACCGTTTCAACACCAACCACTCTGGCGACCTCCGCATTGACCGGCTTGCAGAATACCTCTTGAGGGGTCCCCACTTGAAGAACCGCTCCCTCACTCATCACCGCCATCACATCGCCCAGCGTCAAGGCTTCGGCCCAATCGTGCGTCACGATAATCGACGGCAGCGCCAATTGTCTCAACAAACTTCTCAGCTCACCTCGGAGCTGCAACCGAGTCGGCGCGTCCAACGCGGAGAGCGGCTCATCCAGTAACAACAACTGCGGCCGAGGCGCCACAGCGCGAGCCAGCGCCACCCGCTGCTGCTGGCCTCCGGATAGCTCACGCGGCTTTGACTCTTCCAATCCGGTCAACTGAAACAGTTCCACCATCTCCCGCACCCGCGCCTGCCGCTCAGCCAGCGTGAGATTCTCCAATCCATACGCAATGTTTCCGGCCACGGAATAATTGGGGAACAAGGCGTAGCTCTGCGCCATATAGCCGATCTGCCGGTCTTGCGGCGACACATTGATGCGCGCATCCGTATCCAGCCAGACCCTGGAGAGGAACTGAATCCTGCCAGCCTCAGGCCCCTCCAGCCCTGCCATCGAGCGCAGCACCGTCGTCTTGCCCGAACCGGACGGACCAAACAGGATCAACACCGTCGAGGCCTCAACCGGATAACGGAAACTGGCGCGAATAGCTGTTCGCCCAGGAAAGGTCTTCATCACATCGACGATTACTTCTGCGGCCATACCGCCCAGACCTTTCGATTCATGGCATAGACCAGCAACAAAACAAGATAGGAAATGACCAGAAGAAATGCGGCCGTCTTGGCTGCGCCGGCATAATTAAGCGCCTGCACCTCGTCGTAAATATCGATGGAGACCGTGCGCGTCACGCCTTCGATATTGCCGCCCACCATCAACACCACTCCAAACTCTCCCAGCGTATGGGCAAAGCTTAACACCGCGCCGGTAATGAGCCCCGCTGTCGACAACGGCAGAATGAGCTTGAAGAATGTCTTCACCTTCGACAGCCCCAAAGTCCACGAAGCTTCGATCACCGTCCGATCAACCTGTTCGAACGCTGTGGCAAACGGCTGCACGGCAAATGGGAGACTGTACAAGATCGACGCGAAGAGCAGCCCCTCAAACGTAAACGGCAACGGATGGCCGACAAGGTCGGCATAGAACCGGCCGATCGGACTGTGCGGACCGATGGCCACGAGAATGTAGAAGCCGAGCACCGTCGGCGGCAGCACCAACGGCAGCGCGACAATCGATTCGACAACGAACTTCCATCGCCAGGTGGAATAGGCCAGCCAATAGGCAATCGGCAATCCGATCACCATCAACGCGGCGGCCGTGAGACTCGCCAGCTTGAAGGTCACCCAGATGGCCAGCCAGTTCACAAACCCACCCACATGGCCGTCATGATCCAATGCGCCGGAGTCGGTCGACTTCGGCGCATTGGTAGAAATCTGCGCTCAGGAATGTCAATACACACTATTTGCCAATCATCACTTCCGTGGCTTTCACATACACCGTGACCGAATCGCCAACCTTCAACCCCATGTTCTTAACCGACCCTTCGGTAATTGCGGCTACAAATTCAAGCGTGCCGACTTTCGCCGTAACCTCGGCCATCGCTTGGCCTTCCGTAATCTTCGTCACCGCTCCTTGGAATTGATTTCTTGCACTGAGCTTCACTGGACACCTCCTTAATAAGACAGTGGCACCATTTCAACTGCCGATGAATGAATCGGACACCTCCTGCGACACATGAACCGAACATCTCTCCTGCTATTTTTCCTGATCGAACCCGATCATGAATCCCTCAGGCCCCGCGACTTCGAGGCGAGCAACCCTTCGATCGCCTCGCATCACATCCGGCTTCACACGAAACCGGACAATTTTGGCACGCGCCTCTTCCCCCAGCAGATAGACGGAAGAGGCGCGATAGGCCCGCTCCAATTCCTCTTGCACCGTCGCAACACTCAAAACAGTGAAATTAAGCTGCACCCACCCCGTGGGCCGAGGAGTGCGAAAATCCTGGCGCACGACGACGAATACATTCCGATAACAGTAGCCGCGCAGGCGATCGACCTGCGGATGATCGATTCGTTGAACGAGCGGGGCTCGTAAAATAGATTCAAAGAATTGCTCATACAGCACGAGGTCGGAGGCTTCGATCTGCACGCCGTCAAATTGCTCAGCCCTGACTGAATCCTGGTTGGACGCACGGCAAGACCGCTCGTGAGAAGCCGCCTCCGCTTGAGGGCGCTGGAGCAGAGCACCCTCGTCAACCCATGCCGCCGTGCCGGCAATCAGAAGCACGCTCACGCTCAAAAAACAAACTACTC
Organism: Nitrospira sp.; assembly: GCA_022226955.1. NCBI lineage: Bacteria > Pseudomonadati > Nitrospirota > Nitrospiria > Nitrospirales > Nitrospiraceae > Nitrospira > Nitrospira sp. The sequence goes on along the minus strand of CP092079.1, from coordinate 772,310 downwards.
CTTGCTGGTGAATCCTGCCTACTTGCATAGAAACTGCATCCCCCATCGCCGGCCGGTAATCTCTCCCTCCTGCCCCTCCACACTGGACATACTGCCGTACCCTTGCAGTTCCCCTTCTTTCAACACGGCATAACCGGATGGACACTTCCTCTCCATCGCTTTCAACGCTTCTTTCCGATGCAGCGACCCCATCGGTCCGCCGCGCTCTTCCTTAAACAGATAGCTGACCACGCCGCCGGTCTCCGTCTCGCGCACCATCGTGACTGCATCGGAACAGCCGGCGCTTAGACACAACAACCCCGCCATCGACGCCACGCGGACCGGATGACGGATCGATTTACTCAGGCAACGTAAATCCATATCGCCTCATAATGTCCTGTCCCTGCGAGCCTTTCAAAAACTCCAGGAAGCGCCCAGCCGCCTCCTGATTCTTGGACTGTTTGAGAATCGCCGCCCCCTGCTCCAGCGGAGGATAGGCATCGGCTGGAATCTCCCAGTAGGTCCCTTTGTCGGCCATTGCGGGAGACAGCGCCAGTGACAGCGCGATGATGCCGATCTCGCAAGCGCCGGATTCAATGAATTGCGCCGCCTGTGAAATATTCTCGCCCAAAATCAGCTTCTCTTTCACCGCCTCATACAAATGAGCCGATTCCATCGCCGCCACCGCTGCGCGGCCATACGGCGCATGCTTGGGATTGGCAATCGCAATCTTCCTGATGCTAGGCTCCCGCAGAACATCGAGTCCCTTAGAGACATCCAACCGCGACGCCGTCCCGGCCCACAACACAATCCTCCCGACCGCGTAGCGATAGAGCGATCCTGGCACCGTCAACCCTGCCTCTTCCAGTTTCTTGGGATATCCAATGTCGGCGGAAAAATAGAGATCGAACGGTGCGCCGTTCTGGATCTGCGCATAAAAGTTTCCCGACGACCCCAGCGACAGCTTCACATGATTGCCGGTGGCCTTTTCATACTCGACGGCGAGTTCCTTGAACGCGAAATTCAGGTCCGACGCCGCCGCAATGGAAACCTCCGCTGCGCCGGCCAGGCTCGCACCTGAGAACACGAACGCACAGATGAGGGCAATGATTCGCACCATAGTGCCGGCTCCTTAGAAAAATATTTGATAATTAAGACGCACCGCGTTTTCAATCAACGTGCTGGCGTTCCTATCCAGCGGTACTGTCCCGGACGGGAACGCCGCCCCAACAGCCGGCAACGGCGCGCTGCGCCCAATGGCAAACCCGCCTTGCCCCATCGCAGTATTACTGTAAGTCAGCATGATCTGGTGGTCATAAGTCCCGCCGAGAAACCAGTTCAACGACACATCGACTTCCTTAATCAGATCTCCGCCCGACCGCGTATCCGGATCCCACCAGGCATAACGCGCCGCCACTTCGACTTTTCGCGGGATCAGATAATAGCCGGATTGCACGTACCAGCCAGTGGAATTCCCGAACTGGCCCGGCGCAAAGACCGTACAAGGCCCCCCCACCACCGCCGTCTGCATACAGGGCAATTCTTTGTTATGCCTAATCACGTTTCTAAACCAATATTCGGCCTGCAGAGAGAACCCACGGTACTTGAACACTGAATCCAGCGTCCAGGTAGAAAAATCGACCACCCCCTGTCCCAGCATCCGTCCGTTGCCGAGCGCGGCGAGTTGGCGCCGGACACTCAGATTGGCCAAATCGATCCCGACAAAGGCGTTATTGGTGCTGGTGTCGATGGAGGGGTTATAGGCATACGCACCACCGACCGCCAGCTGCGGCGTTTCGGAATAGGCCATATCTCCTTCGCCATATCCTGCCCGCCCCATCAGATTGGCCTGGAGCCGGGCGACATACATCAGCTGGTTTACATTGCTGCGCAGATTGGCATTCAAGCTTCGTTGATTCGTCGGACATCCGGACGGAGATGGGAAGGGATTGCCGCCCGTCTGCCCGCCGGGACATCCCAGCGTCGGCTCTTCACTGGAAAATTGCGCAAACCGATTCACCAACGGACCGGCGCCGTTGAACACACCAAAATAATAGGTCACCGGATAAATTTCTTCGTCGTTCATGATTGTGATACCGACATCTCGCCGATTGAGCCCGTTGGCCGTGAATGCATCCATCGCGAGCGCGCGCGTGGCGAACTGCATGGAGGCGGTCGAATTGATCTGCGACCGGCTGAAGTACACCTTGTATTGCCCCACTTGCACATTCAGCCAGGGAATGTGCGTGCTCGTAACATTCATGTCGAAGACGGATAACGCGCCAGGCGCCTGAGCATTCTCCGCAGTCTCTCCAGCAAGCTGAATGTAGTATTTGAAATCCGGGTTGAACAGATGCCCCATGAAATAGATTCTGGCCGTTCTCAAATTGAAGGTCGACGCCTCCTCGCCAGACCTGGAAGCCCGATAATCGCCAAAGACTCCCAACAATTCAGGAAAGTTCTTCGAGTCCCCGGAATTCCGATAGGCCTCGTTTCGATAGCGCTGCGTATAGCGCGCAGCGAACCGCCCGCGGATTTTGAGGAAGAAATCGTTGTCGTTCATCGAGAAGTTAAACCCGCGGTCATACCAGGCCTTGAAGCTTGGCTGTAAGAGATAGGTGCGTGCCTGCGATTCCTTGACGACGTGATCGTACTCTTCCTGCGTGATCGTGCCTTGCGTGACAGCCCGCTGCAACAGCAGCTTGGTGGCCGGATCCATGCTTTCCACAAAGACATACCGCCCGTCTTTTTCGACAAGCGTCCCGGTATCCGCAGCCCAAGCCGGTCCCAGGCAGAATCCCAGCAGCACCAACCACCCGGCTGCCAACCATCGAACGCGATAAGACATAGCCATAATTTCCTCAAGCAGCACACATAAAAAATGGGGCATGAAGGGCGACGACCACGATGCGATGAGGGCTACGGCCCCGGAGACGATCCGACTTTCGGCGCCTTCAGGAATGCGCGATAGTCCAGCGCCGACAAGCCCTTCTGATCAACCGTCCAAAAGCGGCCCGGCTCGAAGTACAGCAGATACTCGGCAGGCGGCGGCGGCGGAGTGGGATAGTTGTAATCGTAGAGATCCGCTTTTCTTGTCGGGATCTGCACATGCACATATTCCAGCGTCACGTATAGATACGGGTCCCGGACCGCCACCCATCCACCGACCACATCGCGGCGGACGCTGGGGTTGAGACCCGGCGCCCGGAGCTCGAAATGCACTCGCTCTTCTGGTCCGGCGGCGCGCAATCCTTCCGAGAGCCGTCCGACCAATGCTTCCAGCTCATCAGGGCGAAAGACCGGCTTGGGAGGATTTTCTTCAGCAAACCAACGCAACGGCACACGCTGCTTGGGCCGGAACGAGAACCCCTGCAAAATGTCCGTCAATTCCGCCGGCGTCAGCCGCACCGGATGCGAATAGACCGAGCCGTCAACGTCCCGTTGAAGCGCCACCACCAGGCGCGCGTCGTCATGCACGACAGTGGTGGTGTACGGCAACCGCGCACAGGAAGAGGACAATCCCATCGCAACCAGACAAAGAATCATTCGCCCCAAGACGAACACACGATATCGATAACGCATGCACTCTCTCCGTCAATAAATAAAAAGACGCTTCCCCTTAGCCGGCCGCCCACTCAGGGCATAAAAACGCGCACCGGGGATTCAGGCAGCGCTCCCGGTCCATATCCCAACCGTTTCACGACCGACTGCCCATCTGGACTGGTGACAAATCGCAAAAACTCTTCGCAGAGCGGACGATCCGGACAATACCGCTCCATGGCGATGAAATGAGGAATCGGCTTGTACAGCCCGGTCGGGGCCGTGGCCACAACACGCACCCGCTGCTGAGCCCGCGCGGCATCCTGACCGAACAGAATGCCGACATCGGCCTGACCGCTGAGCAGATGATCCAAAATCCCCGCTGGGTCATTGGCCAGATCGATACGGGAACCCTCCGCACTGGTGAGCCCCAGCGCGGACAGCAACCGGCTGGTCTCCACGCCCAATCGCGTCCGCTGGTCGGCAATTGCAATTCGCACGGCCGGCACCGTGGCTAGGGCCTCGAACGATTCGGGAGCCTCGCTCAACGACTCCGGAACCGCCAGCACCAGCCGTTCCGTCGCATATAGGGCTTTCGCTTCCGGGAGCAGATAATATTTTTGCTCCATACGGGTGATGACCTCATCGCCGCCAGGCGCCACCAGATGAATGGGCCCTGAGCCAATGAAGGACTTGCCCCGGTTCTCCATCCCAGCAACGGTCCGCCGAAGATCGAGCGACGTATCGATCGAGAGTTGCACGCGCACATCTGGATGACTGGCTTCGAACGCCCGACCCAATTGCACCATCGCCTCTTCCACAGCTGGCGACGTGGCGATAACCAGCACCCGAGGACGTTGAGCATCTCGAACCGGACTCGAGATCGACGCGCAGCTCGTTATAGCCGCGAGCGCGCTAACCGACAGACAGATCCACACCGTTGCCGCTCGCATCCATCGAAGAGTCATGAAATATTCACCCGCATCATTACAATGTCTGGAGCTTGCCCGTGTCCGTCGTGTCATACCCGCCGATCGCGGCAATCTCAGACCTGAACGGCCGGCTGGCTAATGTGTCGAAGAGATGAGTCAAAGACGGATGGCTGGAGAGATAGGATTTCGGGACCACCAGATCGTAGCGCGCCGACTGCAGCGGAATGAATTCGAGACCGTACGATTGCGCGGCGGACCTGATCCCCAAGCCGGCATCAGCCTGCCCTTCCGCAACCAACCGGGCAACGTGGAGATGAGAAGCCGCCGTACGGTCGTATCCTTTGACCTGCGACCCGGCGAGCCCTGCGCTCCGAAGCCGCTGATCGAGCAGCAGACGCGCGCCTGCCCCCTCCTCCCGATTGATCATCGTCACATCATTGCCCGCGAGATCGGCAACCGATCGAATCTGTTTGGGATTGCCCTGACGAACGACTAATCCTTCTTCCCAGGTCGCAAACGTAATCACCTCATAGGCGCTCGCCTTCACGTGGCGGCGGAGAAACGGCAAATTGCTCTCGCCCGTCGAATCGTCCGTCAAATGAATCCCCGCCACATGCACCTCGCCCCGCTGCAAGGCCTGGAGCGCGGCGATGCTCCCCATCGTCCAGCCGACCACACTGGTGGTATCCTTCCGCCGACGAAGATGTTCACCCGCTAGGAAAATCGCCGGATCGCACCCCGCCACCGCAATCTCTTGCTCGATGGCCTGCCGATCGCGCGAGAGCCGCACCTGCACAACAGACCGATCCGAACGTCCGCGCCGACTCGTCTCCCGCGATTCCAGAAATCCATCGGCCGCGACCGTATAGCTCAATACTTCGCCGAGCCCTGTCACCGGTCGGGCCAGATACCGGCCATTCACCTTCACGACCTTCACTCTCGGCAATGGATCGGCCGAAGACATTGGCTTTGGCACATCGATCAACCCGGCCTCAATCACTTCTCCGGCGGATTGCAACGAGAACAACTCCTCGACGGACGTGTTCAACACCTGCGCCAGTTGGAGTGCCACAACCGTGGTGGGGAGATAGCGATTGGCTTCAATCGAGGAAATAGCCTGACGAGTCACATCTGCCCGAGCCGCTAACTCGCTCTGAGAAAGTCCTCTGGCCGTACGAACCTCCTTGAGACGATTCAGACAGAAAGAGGGAACATTGGAAGATGGCTTTCGCTTCGTCATGGAAAGCAAATAGCAACAATGAATTGCATATGTCAACTATAAAATACACAAGCTGACCCTTTACCAACATTTTATCGATACAGTTTTATTACTGCGAACCACGCATCGCTTTGCATCATTCCTGCTAAAAACATATTGTTGACAATGTAACTCCATTTACTGTATTTAATCACTTGTTAATCATGATCGGATTTATGAACATTGCGCATTGCAATGACATTGCGCCAGGAATCTCACAAAACCTTTCAACGGACGCCGATGAAGCCCTCCACAAAGCCAGTCAGAAAATCCGCATTGGATCGATCGAACCCATCATCCCTGATTCGAAGATTACTCCGGTCGAACGGACGAGAATGTTTCGCCGAGACGCCTATGCCCGCTTCGCATTGCTGTCGATGCTCACACTAAACGCCAGCCAGTCCAGATAACTGGGCGCGCGCCACCGACACATTTTTTCATTCACACCGCGAACTGACCGCACAACCGGGAGTTCCGGTGAGACGAAGGGGAAGCGAGATGAGAAGGTCCCGGTTATTGACTCAGATCCTGATGGGAGCCGTCTTGCTGGCCGGCGCATCGTCCACGCACGCCGTCGAGGAAGGCCAGCTCGTCAAGAAGGATGGGAAGTGGGAATATTATTCCGGCGAAGACCCAGGCTTGAAGTATCTCTACCTGAAGGGACTCATCACCCAAGAGGAATACGATAAGGGGCTCAAAGTCATCGAAACGAAGGAGCGGCTCTCTAAGCTTAACTTCAACATTGACGTTAACAATGGCCTCAATATCCGTGTCGGCGAGAAGTTTTTCCTGAAGCTCCGGCTGCTCACCCAAGTTCGTTACAACTATCGCACCTACAACGAGGCCTGGGGATCTATCGGAGACTCGCGCAACCCAGAAATCCTAGGCGGCCAGGTCGAATATCGGGCGGTGCGCCATCAGAGCAATACCAGCGAATTCTCCGTGCCTCGCGCGCGGCTCCAATTCCTCGGCTACGCATTCGACCCGGATATCCGCTACAACTTCTCCTGGGCTCTCGATCAGACAACCGGGAACCAAGAGGGCGGCAGCGGAACCGCCAGACTGCTCGATGCCTACATCGCGTCCTGGCACATTCCCCTCGCAACCGTCCAAATCGGACAGCAGCGCGTCTGGTTCAACCGTTCACAGATCAGCTCCATCGCCACCGCGACGTTTGCGGACAATATGCGCGTGCAAAACGCCTTCGCGGCCAATCTCATCAATAGCCGCGATATCGGCATCAGCATTCTCAGCGACGAAGATCAGTACAAGTTCAACTACGCCATCGGCATCTGGAACGGAGCCGGGACCAATCTTTCCCGGGAAGGCACGGCCGTCAGCCAGGCGCTCCCCAACAACGCAAGTCTTCCCAGCGCGCAGCGCCGGACATTCAACTACGACACTCGCCTCTTCACCAGCGAAATGATGTACACAGCCCGGCTGCTCTACAAAATCTCCGGCAATCCCGGCTATGGCCAGGGCGACATCCTGAACTCGCGCACCCCGCAAGTCGCGATTGCCTTCGGCTATGCCTACAACCCGGCGCAAAACTACCTGAGCTCGATTCGTTCCGACATTGTCGACCGGGCCTACCGCCAGGCTGTCACCAAGAACGGCAACGGCCGGCTGTTGGGCGGCGGGGTTTACGATTTCCAGACCTACGAAACAGACTTCATTGCGAAATACCAGGGCTGGTCGATCCAAGCGGAAGGCTATTTCCGGCACCAGCGGGTGCGCAATACCGATGCGGGCAGCATTCCATTCGACCCGGCAACCGCCGTGGTGCTTGGCCCTCCGGTCGATCTCGGCCAAGCCTGGGGCTGGTACGCGCAGGTGGGAAAATATGTCATCCCTCGAAAACTCGAAGTGGCCGTCCGGTATGGAGTGATGGATCCTTCGACGAAACAAAAACAAGACCTCACCAAAGAATTTGGCGCCGCCATCAGCTATAGCTTTGACGGCACCTACAATAACCGTCTCGTCATCGACTACTCCAATATCACGCAGGGAAGCGGCGGACGCGCCCCGGACCGCTATCCATTCGAAAGCCTCCCCGGCTTCGGACAGGATCTCATCGAAAATCGCATCAATGTGCAATACCAACTCTATTTCTAAAAAATTAGAAACCGACTTCTGCACACCATGACGAGGAATCTCATGACCGACCGAACCGTACTGACAACATTTCTGCTAGGACTGAGCGTCATCGGCGCCGCGCTGGCGGCCGCGCCAGCTGCACAAGCACAACCGGAGATCCTGACGATTGCCGCCGCCAATAGCGTCAAAGACGCGCTCCGGAAAGTGCTGCCGATCTTCGAGTCGCACCATAAGGAAATCGCCGTGCGCGTGATCTACGGTCCGTCCCAAACGCTCCGGAAGCAGATCGAGGAAGGCGCGCCAGTCGATGTGTTTTTGCCATCGCTGTCCGAGGAAATCGATCAACTTGAAAAAAAAGGCCTCGTCATTCAGGGCAGTAAGCGCGTCTATGCTGGCACATCGCTGGTCCTCATCACCGGCACGACGCTTCCCGCGCCAATCGCTTCGATTCAAGACCTCTACACCGTCCCGGTTCGGCGCATCGCCATCGGCGACCTCAAAGCTTCCTCGGTCGGAAAGGTCGCCGCGCAATTCCTCAAGTACAGCAAGCTGGAACCGCAGCTCAAGGCACAATATATATACGGCGAGCATTCGCGCGCCGTGCTGGACCTAGTTGCCAAAGGTGAAGCCGAAATCGGCATTGTCTACCGAACCGATGCCGTAGCCGACCCGCACGTCCGCATTCTCGATACGGCCCCTGAGGACTCGCACACCCCGATTCGATATGGCGTGGCGATCGTCTGGACGGCCAAGAATCTCTCCGGGGCGGGAGACTTCATCGAATTCCTCCTGACACCTCGGATTCAAACCCAACTACAAGAACATGGGTTCGATCAAGCGCCCCGTCCTACCGGCACCGTTCAACCGCAGGAGGCTAAACCATGAACCGCGCAACGTATGCAGCACGACACATCCATCCATCGCCATCGAAAGGATGGCTTCTTCTGGCGGGGCTGGCGCTGATCGCCGGTTGCGCCACGCAACCGGTTTCGGCGCCGAAGGCCATCTACCAATCGGGGCTCAATACGATACAGCTGGAAGCGGATCCCGATTCATTGGCGAACTCGCATCCCGCCACACTCACGCCGACAGAGATCGGCACGCTGTTGAGGAACGTGAGAGTGTGGGAACGACGGAATGCGATTCACCGCCTGTTCAGCGGTGACGCGGACCGAACCAGAGCTTTCCGGGATGAAGAAATCGTCCTGCTGGCGCCGCACCTGGCAAAGGGCTTGGCCCAAGCCACCCCGGCTCAGCGCGTACGCTTCCACTTAAGTCATGCAACCGACCAAGGCGAAGAAGAAACGACCGCGGGATGGCTTTCGATTCGCGGCCACCTTCTCATCCTCGCCCTGAGCGAAGTGCATGATCGGCATAGCCCCGGTCCCGACATCAGCAAGTACGACCGACAGATGCCGAATGTACCGGAACGGTCCGCTGCGTTCGATGCGACGTTCGAACCCGAAGAATACCTGGCCGCGGTGCGCTCGGGAGGCCAGCTGTTCGCGCCCGATCAACAGGAAGAACTTCAGATCAAATATCGAGAAGCTCTCGCGGTCATGCCCATCTATCCAGGGTTGGAACCGCGGCGCTAAATACACGACCCGCGACCGGCGGCGGGAGCATCCCGCCGCCGGTCCACTCACTCAAAAAGGGATGCACCATGCCACGCACATACCGTCACATCATTCTGTCAGTCCTTGCCCTGCTGCTGTTGGCCCTACCGCCCAACGGTGCCTCAGCGGGAGAGACGCTCCGCGTGGGACATTTCCCCAACATCACGCACGTCCAAGCTCTGGTCGCCCAGCATCTCTCACGCACCGGCCATGGATGGTTCGAGGAACGGCTCGGCAAAGACGTGAAGATCGAGTGGTATATCTACAACGCCGGCCCCAGCGCCATGGAAGCGATTTTGGCGAACTCTATCGACCTCACGTATGTGGGACCGAGCCCGGCATTGAATGTCTATAGCAAATCACGCGGCGAAGAAATCCGGATCATCGCCGGCGCCGCTACCGGTGGCGCCGCGCTGGTCGTCCAGCCGAATTCCGGGCTCAAGCAGCCCACCGACTTTCGCGGGAAAACCATCGCGACTCCGCAACTCGGCAATACCCAAGATGTCGCCTGCAGAGCCTGGCTGGCCAACGGCGGGTTGAAAATCACACAGACCGGCGGCGAGGCCTTCATCGTCCCGACTCCCAATGCGGATCAACTCCCGCTGTTTCAGCAAAAGAAACTCGATGCCGTCTGGACCGTGGAACCCTGGGTTTCCCGCCTGGAACAGGATGCCGGCGGCACCGTCGCGCTGGAACAATCGAAAGAGAGTATTACTGTGCTTGTGTCGAGCGTGAAGTTTCTCGCCGCCAAGCGCGATCTCGCCAAAAAGTTTGCGCAGGCCCATCGCGAACTGACCGAGTGGATCCTTGCACATCCGGCAGAGGCCAAGCAGATAGTCCAGCAGGAACTCGCCGCGGAAACCCAAGCCAAGGTCTCCGCCGAATTGATCGCCCGCGCCTGGCCGCGCATCGGCCTCACTGCAGAGGCCTCACTCGACGAATATCGACAATTCGTCGCCAACGCGCAGCGTGCCGGATTTATTCGCACGGCCCCCGACTTGTCCCGCTTAATCGAAAGGCTCAACTGATATGCCAGAATCGAACGGCGCAACAGCCGGCACCAGCAAACTCGCGCTTGAACATATTTCAAAGTCGTTCAAAACCAGCTCGTTGAATGTACAGGCGCTGGACGACGTGACGCTCCATATCGCCGAAGGCGAATTCGTCTGCCTCGTCGGACCCAGCGGCTGCGGCAAATCGACCTTGCTCAACATCGTGGCCGGCCTCGACCGGCCCGACCGCGGCCTCGTCGAAGCCGACGGCCAGGCGATCACCGGCCCTGGCCCGCACCGTCTCATGATGTTTCAGGAAGCCGCGCTGTTTCCCTGGCTGACCGTGCTGGGCAATGTGCTCTTCGGCCTGAAACTCAGCAATGGATTGACTGCGGCGGAACGCCAGGAGAAGGCCGAATATTTTCTGGAACTCGTCGGCCTCAAGCGGTTCATGCATTCCAATGTCCATGAACTCTCCGGCGGCATGAAACAGCGGGTCGCCCTGGCCCGCGCGCTGGCGCCGAACCCCAGCGTGCTCCTGATGGACGAGCCCTTCGGCGCCCTCGATGCCCTCACGCGCGAACAGCTCTACGGCGACATTCAGCGCATCTGGAGCCAGCATCGCAAAACCATCGTCTTCGTCACCCACAACGTGCGCGAGGCCGTCTGTCTGGGCGACCGCGTCATCCTGTTTTCGCCGAACCCCGGACGAATCCGGGAGGAGTTCGCCATTCCCCTGCCGCGCCCGCGCGACATCAACAGCGTGGACCTCGCCCGCTACGCCACGGAGATCACCCGTGTCCTGAAAGGCTACGTGCAGACCGAGGTGGCGGGATGATCGTACGATGGCTGTCCGCATCATTGTTTTTTCTGGCGCTCCTGGCAGCATGGCATTTCGCCGTGCAAGCCAAGGTCTGGTCGCCTCTCTTGCTGCCATCTCCGGAAAGTGTCTTCGACTATCTGCGATCGGCTGTGGAAGACGGCACCCTCTGGGACGCGACCCTTGTCACTCTGCGGCGGCTGCTGATCGGATACAGCCTCGGCATCCTCGCCGGAATTCCCCTGGGACTTCTCACCGCCTCATCCCGCTGGTCGCAAGACACCATTGGCGTCCTCGCGCTGGGGCTCCAGACACTGCCGAGCGTCTGCTGGGTGCCGCTCGCGCTCCTCTGGTTCGGCCAGACGGAATCAGCCATGCTCTTCGTCGTGGTGATGGGCACCCTCTGGTCGTTGATTCTCGCCACCGACAACGGCGTGCGGACGATCCCGCCCATCTATACCCGCGCCGCCCGCAGCATGGGATCGACCGGACTGCATACCTGGACGCATGTGGTGCTGCCGGCTTCGCTGCCCTTCCTGCTGAGCGGCATGAAACAAGGCTGGGCCTTCGCCTGGCGGTCGCTGATGGCAGCGGAAATTTTCGTGACGATCCTGACCGGATTCGGCCTCGGACACCTGCTGCACTACGGCCGAGAATTGAACGCCATGGATCAAGTGATCGGCGTGATGCTCGTGATCGTCGTCATCGGGCTGGCCGTCGACAAGACACTTTTCGCTCCGATGGAACGGTTTCTTCATCGCCGCTGGGGAACCGGCCGTCAGTAAATTGCATTGCATCCCGGGACACGCGCGCAGGGCTCGGATAGAATCGGCTGACACCTCTCGCGCCCTGTGATACCGTACGCCATGCCGTCCGCACCCCCTGGATTCATCGCGCGTCTTTCCATCGGCCAAAAACTGGCCGTGGCATTCGGGCTGATTCTCCTGTTGCTCATCGGCAGTTTCTCCGCCACGCTTGTCTATCTATCTCGCGTGAATAGCTACGTCGACCGCCATCAGCGCATTACGATCCCCGGCGTCGTGACCGCCTCGGAGATGCTCCGCGATGTGGCCGAGATTGAAACCCGCATGCATCAGACCCGGGAGCATCTCTCCGGCGCAAACCGGACGGCAGGATTCCAGGCTATTGCCGAGATCGAACGACGCACCCTGACCGCCCTCGATACCTATCAAGCCACCCATGCAGCGCGCACCCATCCAATCCTCTACGGCATGCTGGAACAACACGGGCAGACAGACCTCGCCGTACAGGAAGATCTAGCCATCGTCGCCATCGCCGACGGCATCACCTCACTGCGCGCACAGAGAGAGGATCTGGCGAAAGCCATCGCGGACAACTTCGCTGCATCAACCGCCACAGAGGCGGCCTACGAGCAAGTCGCCGCGCGCACACAAGACGCCATTACCTCACTGATCGACGTGCATCGGAAAATAGATGTCGAGATGAAAATCGAGGGCGACCGGCTGGTCGATCAAGCCAGGACCATGGTCGTCGGCATCCTCGGCTTGCTCGGGTTCCTGATCGTGGCGATCTACATCGTCATGAAGCGGCAGGTTGCCAACCCCCTCAAGCGCCTCGCAGCCACCGCCGACCGTGTCGCCCACCACGACCTCGCCGCGCAATTCGAACCCTGGCCAAGCCGCGACGAAGTCGGCGCTCTCGCCGGGTCGCTCACCGCTATGCTGACAAGCCTGCGCGACCACAGCACCGCGCTCATTCGAAAGACCAAGGAACTGGAAGCCTTCACCTACTCCATCGCCCACGACCTCAAAGGGCCCTTGCGCGAGATCGAAGGCTTTTCCTCTCTGCTGGAAAAACAGTTTACCGAGTCGCAAGACACGCAACTCCGGCATCATATCGATATTATCCGCAGCTCTGCTCTCCGCCTCACGCACATGATCGACGCCCTGCTGAAGTATTCGCGCTTGGAACAACAAAACCTTCCTCGCCTTCGCTTCAACGTCATGGAGATGATCTCCAGCCTGCTGGTCGAGCGTCAGCAGCTCCTGGCGGGGGCCACCGTGAGGACCACCGTCAACCTGCCGTATTCAGACCTCTACGGCGAACCGGTCAGCGTGCGCCAAGCCATCACCAATCTCCTCGACAACGCGCTGAAGTTTTCCCGCCACACCGCCTCGCCGGCGGTGGCCATCGGCGGGCAGCAAACCGCGACCGAACAGATTCTGTGGATTCGCGACAACGGCATCGGGTTCGACGCCGGCCAGGCCGGCAAGATTTTCGACCTCTTCGAGCGCCTTCATAGTCCCGGCGAATACGAAGGGACTGGCGTCGGCCTTGCCATTGTGAAACTCGTGATGGAAAAACACGGCGGCCGGGTATGGGCGGAATCCACGCCCGGCCAAGGCAGCACCTTTTTCATCGCGTTTCCCATCCAGACACACTAATGCGCATACTTATCATCGATGACGAAGAATATGTCCGCCTGATGCTCGAACAGACGCTGCGCGAGGAAGGCTGCCAGGTCACCGCCGTGACACAAGGCCAGGCCGGCATCGAGGCCTTGCAAGCCGCGCCGTTCGATTGCGTCATTACGGATCTGCGGATGCCCGGCATGGACGGCCGGGCGGTGCTGAAGTGGATCGCCGACCATCAGCCCGATGTCGATGTGCTGATGCTGACCGGCCACGGCGACGTGAAAGAGGCTGTCGAGGCGATCAAGCAGGGCGCCTGGGATTTCCTCGTGAAAGAGACCCCCTTTGACGCCGGCGTCGTGAAAGCGGCGCTGAGCAAGCTGAAAACCGTCCGCGCATTGCGGAAAGAAAATCTCGCAGCCCGCCACGGCGGATTCACCCGCGACGCAATTGCGGAAGGCCCCGGCAAGGCCTGGCGCAACCTCAAGCAGCAGATCGCGCAAGTCGCGCCGTCCAACGCGCCGGTCCTCATTCAGGGCGAAACCGGTTCAGGAAAAGAAGTCGCCGCCAGGCTGCTCCACGAGTTCAGCCGGCGAGCCGGCGGCCCGTTTCTGGCGATCAACTGCGGGGCCGTCAGCCGCGAGTTGCTCGAAAGCGAACTGTTCGGGCATGACAAGGGCGCCTTTACCGGCGCGACCGGAACGAAGATCGGCCTGATTGCCGCCGCGGAAGGAGGGACGCTCTTTCTCGATGAACTCGGCGAGATGCCAGGTCCGATGCAGGTCAGCCTGCTGCGCTTTCTCGATCGCAACGAGTACCGCCCAGTCGGCAGCACTCGAACGCTTCACGCGGATGTGCGCATCGTCGGCGCCACGAACCAGGACATTCAAGAGCTCGTCCATCAAGGCCGCTTCCGCGACGACCTCCTCTACCGCATCAATACCGTCACCCTGCGCGTCCCGCCGCTGCGCGAGCGGACCGAGGATCTTCCTGCGTTGATCGACCACATTCTTCAGACGCTCCAAATCCCCGGAGCCACCAAACGAACCGTTGCCACAGACGCATTACAGCGGCTGACCACCTATGCGTGGCCGGGCAACGTGCGCGAACTCCGCAATGTGATCGAGCGAATCATTCTAATGGGAACTGGCACCGGACCGATCGCCCAGGCCGATGTCGAGCAAGTGCTGCCAAAACCGAGCCGGGCACTTCAGGAAAGCGATCTCGCAGGGCTCCCCCTCGATGAAATGGAACGACGGCACATCCTGCGCGTGCTCGACGCCAGCAATGGCAACAAAACACTCGCCGCCAAAACCTTGGATATCGACTACAAGACCCTGCTGAGCAAACTCAAGAAATTCGGCGTCGGCGACTGACTCGCTCACTCCGCCAGGCCAATCGCACGGCACTAAGCCGGACGCCTCGCTCACGAGATCGACAAACACCCCCTCGCTAGTGGAGAATGGCCTATCCATCCCGCCTCGTCACTGCACAACAAGGAGCCTCGCTATGAACCGATCGGATATCTCGGGAGAACAGCAGGCACAAGAACAGTTCGGCACAACTCATCGCGCCGCCGCGTTTCAAGCCAATCAAGTCCTGGATCATTTAAATGGACCGATGCAGCAGTTCATTGCCCGGCAGGAAATGGCCTTCATTGCCACGGCCAGCGCCAGCGGCGCCTGCGATTGCTCCTTTCGCGCCGGCACTAGAGGATTCGTAGCCGTGCTGAACGAGAAAACGCTGGTCTATCCGGAATATCGCGGCAACGGTGTCCTGGCCAGTGTGGGCAACATTCTGGAGAATCCCCATATCGGCATGATCTTTCTCGATTACTATCTGACCACGATGGGCCTCCACGTCAACGGACAGGCGCATGTCCTGACGCCGAATGCAATGGAAGGCATGCCGAATCTGCCTCCCGGCATTCTCGAAGCTATGCAAGTCAAAGGCGGACGGCACCCGGAATCGTGGATCCTCGTAAACGTCGAAGAAGCCTATGTCCATTGCTCCAAGCACGTGCCGCTCATGAAGCGCCTGGACAAGCATATCGCCTGGGGCAGCGACGACGAGTTCGTCAAAGGAGGAGACTATTTTAGGGTGAAGAAAAAACCGCAACGCTAATGAAGCGACGCAATCGCTCGATACGACTCGCTACGGGCAAACCGTCACCGCATTGACTTCGCTGAGCGACGATTGAATGTCGCCCAAGATCTGGTTCCGACTGTCGTCGAACGACAAATATCCCATAAAGCTGTGGCCGCCGGAGTACAGCGGCGTAAACGACGTAAGAATCGGGTTCAGCCCCCAATTGGTATTGGCATCGAGCGTTGACGGCAACACCACATTGATCGCGCCGATCAGCAAATCCCCGGTCGATGTCCGATACCGGCCATTGCCCTTCACTGCAGTATCCGGCGTGGCCACCCCGACAATCTTCAGCGCTCCGACAGCAGGAGCCGGCACCGGAGACGCTCCCACCGCCGCATCGTAGGCCGCATTGGCATACAGATTCCCCTGAGAATGCGGCACGACAACCACGCGCCGGCACAGCGGCGCTGTCATCTGCGCTCGATAGGCCGCCGCATGACGCTGCACAGCCGCCTGATCGATCTGGTTCGCCTGCGTCATGGGCCCTTGCAACAGCGACACCATTGTCGGACCAAGCGACGCGAATGACTCCAGCCGCCGCCACATATCGGACGGGTCGATACCTAACCGTTGCTGCCCAGCTTCCGTGAAATCTTTGACCGCTCCCGACGTGGGGTTATAGTTGAGAAAAAAAAGATAACAGCTGGACCGAAGACTGGCCGGTGTCATCGACGGCAATCGAGTCAAAAACTCCAACTCCAGCTTCCCGCCGTTCAGTCTCGCTTCATCAAGCGTCGTCGTCACGCCATTCACATAATAGATCGCCGTGCGTGGAGCCGCCTCGCTTTGGCAAGCCGCTTGGGGAGAAAACTGTCCCCAACTCGGTGTTGCCCCCAACACCAACGCCGCGAACAAACTCAGTTTCAGGGATGCCCCATTCATAGACATGCTCCTATCCATTGATCGGCCGGGAGCAATGGAATATTGACCGCCGCGGCTTGGCCGTCGGCTTTCAAATAGGCTTCCGACCGTGGATTGGTATCTAAGACTCTCGCCCGAAGCTCAACAAAAATGGGATGAAAATCCGCCGGACGGCGGGCCATCAGGCATTCCAATGCGCGAAACCGTTCGGTCACATGAGTAACGGATTTGCCAGCATCGTTCGCGTCGAGGATGGAGGATTGCGCGGCCTTGGCATACTGACGAAGCGCCCTTTTCGTATCGGCGTCGGCCGCCATAGAGTCGATATAGGTGTCGATATCGTCTCGCACCCCGTTATGATCGGCATCGGCTCCCGCCAGCGACGATGCCGCGACAGGAGTCGATGACGACGACTCGCTCCCGCAGCCGCCGCAAAGCGCCAGCAGCAAAATTACGCCGACCGTTCGCTCTACCCGGCCAATACGCATACTCAACCGCCTCGTTACTCCGTACGTACAACCGTGGGCAGCTTACCGCTCGACTGTCCGCAAATGCAATCCCATGGCGGCATAGCCGGAATATCGAGAACGATTTCAGGCAGGAGTAACACGGCAAGACTCCATCCGGCAGCCGGCCGAGACCGGTGCGAGGGGCGCCCCTCGCACCGGGAGAAACTACTTCTTCTCGACGATGTCGCCCTTCATCGGGCCGAGCACGCCCAACAGCTCAGCCTTCTCCGCCTTGCCAACCTTGTGATGATCCAAGGCCGCGACCAGATCCTCGACCAAGGCGCCGAACGCCGCGTCTGTCACGCCCATCCCGTCATGCGTCTGTCTCATCGTGCGCCCGCTGTACTTGCAAGGCCCGCCGCTCGCCTCGCAAATCTGATTGACCAAATGCTCCTTGAGCTTGGCCAGGTCCGTGCTCGCAAAATACCCATTGATCCGTTTATCGCCGCCGACGTTGCTCACGAAGGTCTCCACCACCGCCGTGATCGCGCCCTTTCCACCCAGTCGGTCATACAGCGGCTTGCCTTGTGCAGGACTCCCCGCGCAGGCCGCCCCTGCCATTAGCACCACACTCAAGACCGCCATATTCACTGCGCGCTGCACCTTCATCGCACCCCTCCTGTATTGATTAATAAACGGGCTCATCGCCCCTCTCCACCACGCACAAACGCCTGCCATCGGCGCGGTTGGTCGACCGCCGACCCAGGAATAAAATCTGGGCAATCCAGCCGCAGCTGCCCTTCTCCCAGCGGCTTGTTCACAAATCCGCAATGATGCGGCCGCGCCGCATCGGCATGGACATACGGCTGAAAGTAGGTGCAGCCGGCGCACATACGCGCCACCGAAATCGCCCCTTGCTCTTGCAGGGAATGCATCACTTTGGTCAGTCCCCGCAAAAACACCGCCTGCTCGTCCGGCGTCAGCCCCTTCACCCCGGCCTGCACGACCTCGGTCCATCCGGAGATCTGTTGCGCTTCGCGCCGGCCCGCTGCCGTCAGCGTGAGAACCAGCGCCCGCCGGTCTTCCGCCGACCGCGTTTTCTTCACCAGCTGTTTCTCGACGAGAGTGATCACCGCATCGCTCACCGTCGCCGCCGTCAAGCACAACTCGCCGGCCACATCGTTCAGCCGCACCGCCGTCGAAGCCCGTTCGGCCAGCAAGACCAGGATCTGTCCCTGTGTCGGCGTCAACTTGCGCGCGGTCCCGCCTTCCCACGCCTGGCTCCGCAAGGCCGTCGCAATCTTTCCCAATCCGGCCGTGATGTGATCGACCACCGTCTTTTCTCCGTGCATCGGCAGACTTCTCGCCATGGGTGTCACTCCTTTATGCGGACAAGGACACGATGAATCCGCCCGACTGACGAAACTCTTTTTGCTGAGACTCCGTAAACATGACCAGCGGCTCCTGATGGCAGAACCGGCATTCCTCTGCCGTCACCGCAATGGCCGCATAGCCCTGAGCCGCGACATACTCGTTCGCCAATCTGAGCGCCGTCGCCTGATCTCCCGTCATCACATCGAAATGCAGCGTCTTCCCTGGCACGTCCACCCACGTGTCGAACACTTTTAATGCATCCACAGCGCACTCCTTTCATTGAACCCCAAGCAATTCATTCAGGACTCCTGAATAAATAGCACGGCATGGCCAGGTTTGGCAAGCCCCTCTTTCGTAACGATTGGTGCGTGAATTGGAAAAGGAAAAGACGCGGCGAGCGGAAGCCGGCGAGCTACTGCCATCGCCAGCCAGGCGCAGCCTCACGAGCTGACGAGGCACGGCCGGCACGGACTCGCGCCGGCCGCGGTCGGATTACGAGGACTTCTGCTTGGCGCGCGCCAATGCCAGCGCCATCGCCATGGTGCCGCCGGGCGGCGGCTGTCGATCCTGCCCGCGCGGCGGTGCAGCGGGACGTTTCCCAGGCGCCTCACGGGCAGGCCCTGCGCCGGCCTCGCCGGAAGAAGCCCGCGACAAAGAGACGCTGCCTGGCGCATCGTCCAGCCGCATCGTCAGAGAAATGCGCTGGCGCTTCAGATCGACATCCATCACCTTCACCTTGACGATCTGACCTGGCTTCACCACTTCATGCGGATCTTTGACAAACTTATTCGCCAACACCGACACATGCACGAGACCGTCCTGATGCACGCCGATATCGACAAACGCGCCAAAGGCCGCGACGTTCGTCACGACCCCTTCCAGAATGAGACCGGGCATCAGATCGGCCAGCGATTCAATACCCTCCTGGAACGTGGCCGTCTTGAATTCAGGGCGCGGATCGCGGCCAGGCTTTTCCAATTCCGTTAGGATATCGCGGACCGTCGGCACGCCAAATTGCTCGTCGGTAAAGTCCGCCGGCGATAATCCTTTGAGCAAAACCGGCTGCCGCATCACCTCTCCGATGCCTTTTCCGACCCGCGCGAGAATGCGCTCGACGACCGGATAGGCCTCCGGATGGACCGAGGAGCGATCCAGCGGATTGTCGCCGTCGTTGATCCGCAAAAACCCGGCGGCTTGCTCAAAGGTCTTTTCACCCAACCGCGGAACCTTGCGCATGGTCAGGCGATTTTTGAACGGCCCATTCGCATCGCGGTATTCGACAATGTGCTTCGCCAGCAGTTGATTCAGGCCCGACACGCGCGCCAGCAGCGGAATCGACGCCGTATTCACATCGACGCCCACCGCATTCACGCAATCTTCCACCGTCGCATCGAGCGAGCGCGCCAGCAGATGCTGATTCACATCGTGCTGATACTGGCCAACCCCGATGGCCTTCGGCTCGATCTTCACCAGTTCGGCCAGCGGATCTTGCAGACGGCGGGCAATGGACACCGCGCCGCGCAGACTCACATCCAACGCTGGAAACTCCGCCGCCGCAAATGCGGACGCGGAATAGACCGACGCGCCGGCTTCGCTGACGACAATCTTGGCCAGCTTCTGCTCCGGCTTCTTCGCCGCCAGCAGCTTGACCAGCTCCGCCGCCAGCTTATCGGACTCCCGGCTCGCCGTGCCGTTGCCGATGGAGATCAGCTCCACACCATGCTGCACTACCAATCGCCCCAACGTGGCCAGCGATTCTTGCCATTCATTGCGCGGCTGGTGCGGATAGATCGTGGCCGTTTCAAGCAACTTGCCCGTGGCATCGACGACCGCTATCTTGCAGCCGGTGCGGAGCCCCGGATCGAGACCGAGCACGGCTTTCGGACCGGCGGGCGCCGCCAGCAGCAAATCATGCAAATTGCGGCCGAAGATTCTGATCGCTTCTGCTTCCGCCGCCTCGCGCAACTGGAGCAGCAATTCCGTACTGAGGTGCAGATGCACTTTCACCCGCCAGGTCCAGCGACAGACATCCGCCAGCCACTTGTCGGCCGGCCGCCCGCGATCTTCGATTCCGGCCTGCGCCGCAATCATGGCCGCACAGGGATGCGGCACAACCGCCTCCAGCTCCTCGCCAAGCCCCAGCTCCACCTTCAGCACGCCCAGCCCCCATCCCCGAAACATCGCCAGCGCGCGATGCGAGGGAATCGTGCGGATGGTTTCCGCATAGGCGTAGTAGTCGCGAAACTTTTCTTCCTCCGCCGTCTCTTTCCCTTTCACGACCGTCGAGGTGACATAGCCTTGGTCCCAGAGTCTAGTCCGAAGAGCGGCAAGCAACTCTGCCGTCTCTGCGAATCGCTCGACCAGAATGTCGCGAGCGCCTTCCAGCGCCGCTTTGACATCGGGCACGTTGATCGCGTCCACCCCATCGCTGGCCGCTTTCACCACGAGATACTTGGCGGCCTCCTGCTCCGGCTCCAGCATGGGATTGGCCAACAGCGCATCGGCCAGCGGCTCTAGCCCAGCCTCGCGGGCAATCTGCGCGCGCGTGCGCCGCTTGGGTTTATACGGCAGATACAGGTCTTCCAATGTCTGCTTGGTCGTTGCCGAGTCAATCGTTCCCCGCAATTCGTCCGTCAACTTTCCCTGTTCCTCGATGGACGCCAGAATCGTGGCCCGCCGTTCTTCCAGCTCGCGGAGATAACGCAACCGTTCTTCCAGCGTGCGCAGATGCGTATCGTCAAGATTGCCAGTGACTTCCTTGCGATAGCGCGCCACGAACGGGACCGTGGCGCCTTCATCGAGCAGCGCGACCGCGGCCGCTACTTGATGCGCCCCGACACCGAGTTCTGCCGCAATGAGACGTCCGATCTTGTCCTGAGCTAACTCCGACACAACGGTCTTAGATGAAGAAGCCATAGCAATCTACGCCGACGCTTTCCGGAATCGGCCAGGTCGCGGCGCGCAGAACGCCGGCGCCGGGCACACATTCCTCGGTTTGATGGTGGAGATGGAATCGAGTCTATTGAAACCGTTGAGATCCTATCGGCTGAGACACCAGCGCGTACATAACCGGAGGCGAATCTATCAGATGCCTCTTCTCGCGGCAACTTGCACCGCCAGCGCCAGGCGCAACGCGCCCGGTAGCGCTCCAGGCCCCAACTCCGCTACACTCCACACGAGAACCGTGCCAGTCAGGAGAATCGCATGCTCACGTATTACCAAGTGCTCGAACTGCCGCCGACGGCCACCAGTGAAGACATCAAGAAAGCCTGGCATGAACAGTTGCAAGTCTGGCATCCGGATCGATTCACCCATGCGACGGCCCTGCACCGCAAAGCGGAAGCCCGCACGACCCTCATCAACCAGGCCTATCAGACGCTCAACGATCCGACTGCGCGCCAGCGCTACGACGCCACGACAAGCGCCACGCCGGTGCGTCCTCATACCACCGCGTCCACCACGCCGCCGCCGCGCCCAACCACCGCCGCACAACCGCAGGCGTCGCCACCCAGGTCCCGCACCGAGCAACGCGGGCCGCATCTTCCCATCATGCTGTCCCGAAAGAATCAGCCCAAGATCGCAGTACCGGCTATTCATATCGCCGTCGATACCAAAGAGCACCAGCCCTACATTTTTTCAGGATTGACCAGAATCGCCGGCACCAGCCGCCAAACGCTCCACGCTGGCGACTATGCCATCGTCGAAGCGCCGGATATTTTTCGCGTCGAGCGAAAACGCGCGGAAGAACTCAATACGATTTTCTCCAACCCTTCGGAAAACCGCCAGCGGTTCATGCGTGAACTGGAACCGCTCCTTAAAATCCCCCATCGTTTTCTGGTGATCGAAGGCGCACTCTTCCAGCGCCTGGCCAGCGGACGCCTGGGGCAGTATCACAAGACCGGATTACAGGATTTTCTCGATGCGCTAACGGTGCGCTATGGGCTACAGATCATTTACGCCGATAGCCGGGACGAGGCGGAAGAGCGCGTTGCAAATCTTGCGACGCTGCACTATGCCTATTACTACGCGGAGCAGGAAGGGCTCGGCCGCTACCTGGCTGAGAACGACGTCTGACCGGCAGCGCCACGCGGCCTATCGGCACCCCTCGAAACCAGTCTGCCGCAACGCTTCATAGAGCACCACCGACGCCGCATTCGAGAGGTTCAAGCTGCGACTGTCGGGCCTCATCGGCACGCGAATGCGCTGTGCCTCAGGAACGCTTTCGATAAGCTCAACCGGCAATCCCCGAGTTTCAGGACCGAAAAGAAATACATCTCCAGGCGCATAGACGTTGAGGTCATAGCGGCGCGTCCCCTTGGTCGAGGCCGCAAAGATCCGGCGATGCGCGAACTGCTCCGCGCAGGCCGGCCAGCTCTCATGCACGGCAATCGTCGCGAATTCGTGATAATCCAACCCCGCGCGCAGCAGTTGCTTGTCCTCCAGCGTAAAACCGAGCGGCTTCACCAAATGGAGGCGCACGCCCGTGTTCGCACAGAGCCGGATGAGGTTGCCGGTGTTAGGAGGAATTTCTGGCTGATAGAGAATGAGGTCGAACATGGAGGAACATGACTGAACGATTAGACTCCGGCGATGGCCACGCAGTCTATCACGGCCGTCCCTGAGACGGGAATGTCATCCGCCATATCCTTTGGGATTCGCGCTCTGCCAGCGCCAGGTATCGGCGCACATCGCGGCGAGCCCCCGTTCTGCCCGCCATCCTAATTGCGCCAGCGCATGCGTCGGGTCGGCGTAACAGGATGCAATGTCGCCGGGACGGCGCGCCGCAATCTGATAGGGCACCGCCTTTCCACTCGCCTGCTCAAACGCCTTGACGATCTCCAATACGCTATATCCGTTCCCCGTCCCCAAATTCACGGTCAAACATTCCGTCATCTGTTTCGATCGCTCCAGCGCCTGCAGCGCCTTGAGATGCCCGAGCGCCAAGTCCACCACATGAATGTAGTCGCGCACCCCAGTGCCGTCAGGCGTGGGATAGTCGCCGCCCCAAACATTCAATTTAGCTAATCGCCCCACCGCAACCTGCGCGACAAAGGGCAGCAGATTATTTGGCACCCCCTGAGGATCTTCCCCAATCAGGCCGCTAGCATGGGCGCCTACCGGATTGAAGTACCGCAGAATGCACAGCCGCCAAGACGCATCGCTACGCTGCAAGTCGCGCAAGATCTCTTCCACCATCAGCTTCGACCGGCCATAGGGATTCGTCGCGGAAAGCGGATGATCTTCCGTCAACGGCAGCCGCTGCGGATCGCCATAGACCGTGGCCGACGAGCTGAACACCAGCTGCTTGACGCCGCACTCGCCCATGGCCTCCAGCAACCGCAGCGTCCCAACCACATTATTGTCATAGTAAGAGAGCGGCTGTTGGACGGACTCGCCCACCGCCTTGAGGCCGGCAAAATGAATCACCGCCGTGGCCTTGCTCCCGCGCAGAGCGGCCACCAGCGCCGCCCGATCGCGGCAATCGCCACGGATCAGCGGAACCGGCTTTCCCGTAATGCGCTGCACGCGGGCGACCGCTTCAGGATGGCTGTTGCTGAAATTATCGAAGACCGTGACCTCGAAGCCAGCTTGCAGCAATTCCACGCAAGTATGAGACCCGATATATCCCGCCCCGCCAGTGACCAGAATCATAGCCACGCCTCCCATCGATCAACCCGATTTCACACTCTCGCCGGAACGTCTCTGCACGCCACGCGCGCAATCCTCGACCAGCTTATCAAACTGAGCCTCAGGGTCAATCGATGCCCGCCATCCTGCGCGGCCCCTCACCTGCTATTCATCGGGCCGGATCAAACCATAAATCCGCCGCCTATCTCAACAGGCAGTGAATCCCTGTCGCTCTCAGTGTCTCATCCCCACCAGGCCGTTTCGACCCTGTCCCCCGCAGTGGTGTATTTCAGAATCCCCGTGTATCGTACTCGCACAACCTCCGTCCTCAAGGAGCGACATGTTTGGAAACAGCGCCCTATTGCACCGGTCTCGAACCATCCGCATCCGGCGATGCCAATACGGAATCGCCCTGCTGACGATCTGGCTCGCCGCGCTCCTCTCGGCCACCGCCGAATCATGGGCGCAAGATCCGGCGCACTTGCCGCCGGAGCGCCTGGCGGAGCAGGCCAAAACCCTGTGGGAAAGCGGCGCCATGCTCCCGGCGCTCGACCTGCTCGAAACAGGCCTTCAGCACCATCCGCACGCGCTCCCGCTCCATAAATTGCGCGGAGACATTCTCGCCGCCGGCCGCGGCCCGCAAGGAGCGGTGCGCGCGTACGACACTGCGCTTGCCCAACAACCGGCCGCCTTAGACATCCGCTGGGCGAAGTGGAGCGTCCTGCTGCACTGGGGCCAGGCCGAGGAGTCCCTTGCCGAACTGCGCCGCATCGCGGAGATCGACGCGAATAATCCGCTGATCCATCTGCGGCTGGCCCAGGAACTTCGCAAGCTCGACCGCCTGGAAGATTCCCTGACATCGTATCGGACCGCCGTGTCTCTGGCGCCGGAACTGCTCGGCTGGAAACTCGCAATGGCGCGGGCGCGCTTCGACCTTCTGGACTATCGCGGCGCCGATGCCGAAGTGCAATACGTGCTCGCCCACGTGCCTGCCGGCTCTCCGCTGGAACTCTCGGCTAAAAACCAACTCGCACAGCACTCCGAATCGATGGAACGAGGCCGCCGCTTTACTCCGGCGCTCACGCCGGACGCAAACGAGCAGCAACTCAAAGAATGGGCGGCGATTCGCGCCGACGCCTGGAGACTGTTTTCGACCGGCCATTACCAAGACGCTGAGCCGATCTATCGCCGCGTGGTGGCCTTGAACCCGCGGGACACCCTCGCCAGACATCAGCTTGGGGTGACGCTCATGCAACTCGGCCGGTGCCAAGACGCTCTGACCATCTTTGGCAGCGTCCTCAACATGAATCCCAGCGAGGACGACTATGCCGACACCGTCTTTCGAATGGGACAATGCCTGGTGGAGTTAGAACAGTGGGAAGACGCTTACGTGCATTTTCAAACACTGTACGACGCCGCCGTGGAATTCGAAGAGAGCAATAAAGAAGTTTCCCTGCCTGCCGGCACCCGCGTCCTCGCGAAAGATAAACTGGCCCGCTGGCTCGACAAGATCCGTCCGCATGTTCCTGAGTTGGCGCAAATGAAGGTGGAGGAAGCCGCCGCAACGTCCACTCCATCCGCGGCGCCGGCGGAAGACTCGCGGCTCGAACCGGGGCTGGAGCGGCTAACACCGCAGAAGACGTTGGACCCGCAAGCCTCGCTCATGGGCCGGGATTCCGACTTCAGCTGGTTTCGCTTCGTCATTCCAGCCGGCAAGGTCATGCGGGACGATTTCCCGACCGGCGCGCACGAATTCATTCCGCTGAATCCGAACGACACGTTCTCCGTGGCGCAACCGGAGATTTACTTGGTGTTTCGACTGGTATCGGCTTCATACGACGCCATCCCACTCTCCGCCCATTGCTTTCAGGAACTCGCCGAGGTCGCCGGCGACGCGCCGCCCATTGCGCAAGACCAAGTCATGCTGGCGATGAACGACCAATCTGGCTACTTCCGGCTCACCGCGCCCGCGACAGGATGGACTCCAGGACTGTACCGTTGCGGGTTATTCGCCGGCGAACGCACGTCCGCCTACACCCAAGCCGACGAAGTGCGATTCAGGATCGTCCAGCCAACACCAGACAGGTAGGGCAACTCATGACCCATGCCGGATCAATTATGGCTCACAGAGGAAATTGAGATGAGGGCATCGTTGAAGCTCTGAATGGATAGCCTACGCGGCAACGAGAGGATTGAGATGGCCTTGGATCGTTTCGGCCAGGGAGCGATATTGCGCTGACAGCGTCATGAAGTGCCGCCTTCGAATGTCCTCATCGGCCCGCGCGCCGGCCTGCCCATAGGTGCGCGCCGCGCTCTCATAGACCGCCGCCAGCGACCAGCGAATCGGCGCCTGGCGCAGCTGGCGTTTGGCGACATATTCATGAAGCGGTTGTCGGGCGACCGTATCCAGCAACGCTTGCGCCCGATGCAAGCTGGTATGAGCCGCCATGACGGCCTCATATCCCTGCCGGGCGATGGCGGTCCGCTCGGCCGGGTGCGCGCGATAATAGTCGGCGAGCTCGATAATGTGCTCGACATTCCCCTTCTCATACAGCGCGCAATGCGTCCGGTCCTGGAATAAGTCGCCGAACCCGTTCCCCACATGCTCCGTCAGCAGCAATGCGCCGCAGGCCATGGCTTGAAACGTTCTGAAGTTCACGTCGTTCGCCACGGATTGATTCAGCACCATCATCGATCGATTGAAGATCTCACAGTACGGCCCCGACTGCGCCGCAATCGGATACCGCGCTTGCAGACGCTGAATCAGCTCGACACGATCTGGATTTCTGGCGGCGTCCAGTGTGCCGACGAACGACAGCGGAATGTCTCTGGCCAATCCAAGATCCCGGTCGTTAGACCGATGGCAGAACAGCGGCATCCAGGAGACATGCTGCCGGTCTCCGTCCAGTCGATAGGCCGGCGCCCAGTCTTTCTGTGCGACAAAGATCACATCGAATGCGGCGGCATAATAGATGTGCCAGTTCGCATGAATGTGCGAATCGATCGCATACCAGACCACCGGCACTGGAAGCGTTTCCAGTCCCAGCACCAGCGGCGGCGAACTCTCATCGCCCAGCACAATCAGGTCCGGATACCAATGCGGAGGAAGTTGCGTCAGCAGGTTTCTGACATCGAGGAGTGCGCGGGTGAGCGGAAGGTCGGCAGTCCGATGGTACCCTGCCCATTTCACATCATGGCCGAGCAGCCTGAACGACTCCAGAAAGTACGCGTTCCCCAGATGAAGAATTCTCATGGCAACTCGGCAATCATACTTGGCAATCGATCCCGCAACCCCAGGAGCCAATCGTGAAGCAAGGCAAGCCCACCCAGTCGATCCATACATGAGCGCGCCGATATGGCTCCGATTTCGGCTGGGACGACGACGAACTTGAGAGCCTGCTCTCCTCAGACCCAAAAACGACGCGCACCGCACTCCCGTTCACTCACGATTCCATCCAGAGCCTGAATATATTGCTCACCCTGACGGCAGAATGGTCCCCTTACCCGGCAATTTCTTCCGAGAAGCGCGTGAGGCAAACTCTGTCAGAGACCGGCTCCCCTCAAATGACATGTATTGCCGCGTCTGAACGATGAATGCCTCCAACAGCATTCCTACGCTCTCCCTATTGACTCACCATCGGATTCTCGCTAGCCTCCTTGGCCTTGAAGCCCCGCGTCTCGATAAGGAGGAGTGATGATGACAACGTCTCGTTCTGTCGTACTGCTATTGATCGGCCTGTTGCTACCCTCGACCGTCATCGCCACCTCGCCGTCCCGTGAATCGCGAGTCGAGTACTCGGCCGACAGCACGATGGAGACGGACGGCGGCGTGAGCATGAAGTCGCGCATGTACCACACCCCGGACAAGGACCGGATGGAAATGGGCGGCGCGGACGGCAGCGTCATGATCATGCGCCGGGATAAAAACGTGATGTGGCAACTATTCGGCGACATGTATATGGAAATGCCGCTAACTCAGTCGAGCCAGGGCGGTGTGGAAGACCTGGACATTCTCGAACAGAAAAATGTCGGGGAAGAGACCATCAACGGAATCAAAACGACCAAATCCAAGATCATCGCGGTCAAAAAGAAGGACGGCGCCAAGTTCGGCGGGTTCTTCTGGACGAGCAAGGACGGCATCACGGTCAAGATGGATCTCCTCTCGAAGGAAGGCGACAAGAAAATCCGCATGGCCAGCGAACTGACCAATCTCAAAATCGAGAAGCAGGATCCGGCGCTCTTTGAAATCCCCGCCGGCTATACCAAGAACGACATGGGCGCCATGATGGGCCAGGGCGGCATGCCCAACCTGGACGAAATGATGAAGAGTGCGGGAGAAGACCGGCCCAAAGGGAAACGTCCGACGAGAGAGAGCGCGGGCAGCAAATCCGACGAGAGCGACAGCCCCGTGGACATGAATAAGATGCTCAAGGGTATTTTCGGACGCTAATGGAGAATCGCAGCATGACCATGCGCAGCATAGCCGGCTCGGCCGCCATCCTCTTGGCCCTGACCGCCACCGCCGCTCACGCGGACGACATCTGCCTGGGCGATGAGGAAGAGAAATCGGCCAAGGCCCAAGTCGCGGCCCTGCGCAAAGCCGAACAAGCCGGCTCGCCTGCCGCGCTATTCGTCGCCTATCGATCCATCATGGGAAACGACTGCGTCGACCGATACGATAAAGCGGCCTTCGCCGCGGCAAAAGCGAACCTCTCGAAACTCGGCCGGGATCTCGCGAAAGCGGCTGAAGCGAAGGGGCTATTCTACTCACCTGGCTCCATTCGACCGGACGGAAACACCTCGGCCTTCACATATTTTGAGGCCATCGGAGAATATACCGATGCCAACCGGGTCATGCTCAAAGCCGCGCAGGCCGCACCAGAAGATTTGTCCCTCTTCAAAAGCGCTTGGAACGTCGACCAGAATCGTAGCGGCCTTCGCGACGCCAAAACGGGCGAACGCGCACCATACGCCTCGCCACCGGCCTATCGACAGGAACTGGCCAAGCTCGCCTCGACAAATGCCGACCGGCTGATGAAGGCCGAGGAGAAAGACGCGCCGGGCCTGTCCGGCAATGCCATGGCCGTTACGACATCGACGATGAGTTCTCTCCAAAAGTTGAGAACCGCCGCGGAATGGATGAAATATCTGCCGAGCGGAGACAAACCGGCGAAGGATCGAGCCGACCAGCGGGGCGATACCATCATGAAGCGCTCCGATCCCACCTTTACCCAGATGAATGCCTCCGCGTACTATGAATTTTCTGGCTCCCCTAAAGGGAAAGAGATCGCCGCCCAGATCAAGAAAAAGGGGGAGGACTCTCAGCGAGCACTGGAAAAAGCAGGCGACAAAATGAGAGGGGCGATCACAGAACAGAGCGCGGACGATCAGAAAAAGTTCGACAAGAAAAAAGCCGATCTCGAAAAGGAATTGGGATTCTAGCCACCGGCGACGATTCTTACCAACGCCCTGCTTCGTTTTCACGCACAGTTCTCACGCCTCTATCGGTCCGGTTCGCCAGAATAGAAGCTTCTGCCAAGAGACCAACCTTCCACCATCAATGAATCGCTCGCGATATGCCGGACTCTCCTTCTCTCAAGACGACAAGCTTGCTCCTCCGGCCGTTTCAACCGTCGGACGCACCCGACATACAGCGGCTCGCGGGAGCTAAAGAAGTCGCCGCCGGCACATTCCTCCCGCACCCATACGAGAACGGCATGGCCGAGCAATGGATTGCGGATCGCCAACAGGCCCATGAGGATGGCACCGCCATCAGCTTCGCCATCGCCCTGACGGATAATCCGACATTCATCGGATTCATCGGCCTGGACATAGTGCAGGTCCACCGGCATGCGCGGCTCAGCTACTGGCTCGGCATTCCCTACTGGAATCGTGGCTATGGCACCGAAGCGGTGCGTGCGGTCCTCGGCTATGGGTTTAGGCAACTGAACCTGCATCGCATCTACAGCCCGCACTTCCAGGGCAACGTTGCGTCAGGACGGGTTCTACAGAAAGTGGGGATGGCCTACGAAGGCCGGATGCGTGAACACTACGTCCGGTTCGGCCGATTCATCGATCTTGAACTCTACGGCATGCTCCAGCGGGAGTTCACGGATCGCACAGAAGAGACCGCGACCGACGGATAGCCATGACGTCCGCCGACGATCGCGGACAGGACTCAGGACTCGATCCGGTGCCAAATCGTATAGCGGCCGGAAAAGCGCTCTCCTGGAACCAGTCGTTTTAGCCCCCATTCAGGATGATTGAAGGCATCCGACGCGCAGGTCATCGGCTCGATCGCGAACGCGCGGCGCGGCGCATCGGCAATGGCATCCCCGGTGTACACCACAATGGCCGTGAAAGCCCGATCCATCGTGACATCGATCACCCGGCCGTTCGCGGCATGGCGAAGCGAGGCCGTCGCCATCCCCTCCGCATCGCGGTCGAGCTGCACATAGCAGTGATTGAACTTCTTCTCGCCGATCCGGCGAAAGGCGCGGCAGTCCCACTCGGTGCCTGCGACGGAGAGAATCGTTCCCGTCGGTGTGAGCTTGTCGTTGAATTCCAGAATGCCCGCGCCGGGAATCCTGGCATCGGCGTCATCGATCGACAGCGTGCCCACCGTGAAGTAGGGATGAAAGCCCACCCCGACCGGCGCCGGCCGCGTCCCGGCATTCAGCACATCGAACGAGCAAGATAATCCCTTCTCGTCTAATTCATAGATCACGCGGATCGCGAGTGAGAAGGGATAGCCCTTGCCGCCGAACTGTTCCGCCTCAAGACGAATGTCGAAACTGACGCTGCCCGCCTCCGCGCGAGACACCTGCCAGGGCAGGGTTCGGACAAATCCATGAATTGCGTTGGGACCTTCCTTGTCGTTGCGGTCGAGCTGAAACGATTCGCCATCGAACACATAGCGCCCCTCGGCAACACGGCCGGGAAAGGGAATCAACACATCCCCCTGCCCGCCCTTCTTTTGACTGCCGCTCGAATAACCCCAAACGATATCGACCTCGTGGCCGCCGGCTTCCACGAGGAAATACCGGCGCAACGACGCACCCCAGGGCGAAACCACCGCCCGCTGGTTACCAAACGACAACGTGAGCTCTGTGTCGGGAGTCGCTAGGTTCGTCATGGGACCGGAGTATAGCATCGAGACAGGGTGCGCTCACATCTGAGATTCACTCTTATGCAAAACTTCCAGCGACCAGAGATCGTATTTCATTTAGAATCGGCAACAGGCAAGATGCGCGAATCGTCATCCCAACCGGCTGAGGAACCGCAGACATGTGGGTAGTCTATATCGTCGAATGCGCCGACCGGAGTCTCTATACCGGCATCACCAACGATCTGAAGCAGCGCATGGCGGCCCACGAAACCGGCAAAGGCGCCAAATATACCAAGCGCCGTGGACCGCTCATGCTGCGCTATACCGAAACGGTGGAGTCAAAAGGAGATGCCTTGCGGCGGGAAGCCGCGATC
Source organism: Nitrospira sp. (assembly GCA_022226955.1). Classification (NCBI taxonomy): domain Bacteria; kingdom Pseudomonadati; phylum Nitrospirota; class Nitrospiria; order Nitrospirales; family Nitrospiraceae; genus Nitrospira; species Nitrospira sp. The sequence goes on along the minus strand of CP092079.1, from coordinate 740,738 downwards.
AAGGCCCTTGGCCGACCAGCCAAGCTGGCGTTGATCGCAGCCCATAATCAAACCTCGACAATCTAGCCCTCTCCAGGCTGAACCTGCACGCCGGCGCTGGTGAATGAAAGCTCCCGCTACTACCCAGCCAATAATGCATCCAGAAACTTTGCCCAGTTGGGATAATCTTTCGTGTAGCGCAATGCGACATATTCACTGCGGCGCGTCACATAATCGGTTCGGACCAAAGGGAACCAGATCGAGAGGCCGCATGAACGAGCCACCGAAGGACCATAGCTGCCATTAGCGATCACCGCCACCTTCACCGCAGTCATCACGGCGCGGCACGCCGCCCGGATCTTGGCATCGGGACACTTCAGCGAGATCTGCTTCGCGAGATCCACCATATCGACATACGTCGGTTCCTCATAGCCTTGAGCCTCGACTCGGGCCTCGAGAATTCTGCCTTTCAACGTGCCGATCATCTTGATCAATGCCGCGCCAAGCTGATCCACCGCGCTGCCGATGGCAGAACATTTCCGCAGCTCAAGCGCCGACTGGGTCACACCCAGATCGCCAGTCTTCTTGTAATAGGCAATATAGGCTTTCACGATCTTTGATGCGACGACGCCAGGATCGCGACTCGACTTCGCACCGGCGATCACCTCGGCATACGGCCACCCATCGCCCGGCTCGGTCTGCTGAGACCCCACCACAAAATCCGCCACACCCGTGAACTCATAGGCGACTTCAAGCATATTCATTAGACAGGCATCGAACCCCAGAATCCCCAGCTTGCCGGACACGCCGCGTCCGAACCCCGCCTGTTCCAACGCCCAGCGCAACTCCCCCATCGTCAAGGCGTCGCCTTTGCTGGAATCGTCGTACCCGATGTCTCTGGTGGGCGTATGCATAAATCCGGCGCCATGATTCCATACCACCAGCAACCGGTGCTGCGCTGGATAGCGCTTCGCCGCCCATTTCGCAAACTGCGCCAGATAGCGCGGCTCCCCCGTATTCTGTTCAGGAAGGCGCTGAATCACGGCGCGGTGCGACACCCCCTCGAAGTCCGGCTCGGTCAGCTCATAGCGAATGGATCCCGTATGCTCGCCGGCTGTGTCAATCTGCACCGAGACATACACATCCTTCGACGCACCAGCCTTGGCCATCTCCTCGATATCCAGCAATCCATAATCAGAAAGATTGTTGTCGCCGGCAATGTAGGTATAAATCCCCCAGGTCTTCCTCGCATTCGTCGCAGTCTTCTTTTTCGGCATCGTTGCACCTCCTCAACCGCATAAACAGGACAACCATTTTGACTACGCTACGTGTTGTGACAGACCCTGTCAACAGAAACTCCCGCGTAAATACTGGCATTTAGCGCTTCGTCCGCCTGGGAATCGCCCTCAATCAACAGACTCATAGACACCACCGCCAAATACGCTGCCCATGAAAAACCCTGCCATAGTCCACCCCCTTCGATCAGCACAAACCCCGCATAGCCCAAGCTGACCAGGCTGGCAACCAACAGACTGTGCGGCTGAAGCGCATCCACCTTCAGCACCAGCGCATGGATCAATCGCGAGTCGGCGTTCAGATGGAGCGTCTCAATGAGGAGAGAAAAAGGTCTCGGAAGATCGGTAATCTCCCGACTGCTTCGCGCAAGCAAAGAGCTGTACGCTAAGCGCTCCAATACAAGCTGTCAAAACACCGCACCTGCCACCTCTCCCAGCATGAGCGACCCGCGACAGTCCCAAGCGCGCGTACGATTGCCATTGAATACTATGGACTCGCCTCGATCCATGGCATAATGCGGCCTCTGTATTGTCGAACAATACCGGATGCCGTGCCTGACATCGTCACCCAGGAGCCGCTTCATGGCGTATTTACTCTCGCTGTCAAAAATCGTCCACTCGCTGCTGGAGCCGGGATCGGTCGTACCGGCCCGCCTGCGCGACCGCCTGGATGAAGACAACGCGCAAGCCGTCGAACGAGCCCTGCGCGCCCTCTCGGAAGTGGCGATGCAGCAACATCACCAAGTGAAAGCGTCAGGAACTTACGCGGCCATTCAAGAAGAGCAAGACGCCCTCCTCGCCGAAATCGCGATTCACACCCGCGCCGTCAGATCCGACCTCACCCTCACGCCTCGGGAAGCCGTCCGCCGGATTCTCTTGATCGTGGGATTTGCGAGAACCGTCCTGGATAACGATCCGCAGCTCGAAGAACAGTTGGGGCCCGGCGTCGGCGCGTTCTTCGAGAAATTGGACCGGGCGGAATTCAGCGACGGAGCGCTCGGCTAAGCGAACCGCCCGCCACACCAACAGGCCTCCGCAAAAGGCCGCGTGATTTCTCTCATGAAAACCGGTATCCTCTCCAACTAGCGTCGGCGCGCTATTTCAGCCGGCACAAGGAAGGATCTTCATGAGCTCGACACCCGGTCTCAGCACCACGACACAGTTTCGCAATCTCCTTTTATCCAGCCAGCTTGAATTCATCTGCGAAGCCCACAACGGCTTGAGCGCGAAGATCGTTCAGGAAGCCGGCTTCAAAGGCATCTGGGCCAGCGGCCTGTCGATCTCGGCCCAATTCGGCGTGCGCGACAACAATGAAGCCAGTTGGACGCAGGTGCTCGAAACTCTCGAATTCATGTCCGACGCGACGACGATTCCGATCCTTCTCGACGGCGACACCGGCTACGGTAACTTCAACAACATGCAGCGCCTCGTCCGCAAACTGGAGCAGCGCAAAATCGCCGCCGTCTGCATCGAAGACAAGCTCTTCCCTAAAACGAACAGCTTCATCAAGGGCGACGCCCAACCCATGGCGGACATGCACGAGTTCTGCGGCAAGATCAAAGCCGGCAAGGACGCCCAGCAGGACCCAAACTTTTCCATCATCGCCCGGGTCGAAGCCTTCATCTGCGGCTGGGGGCTCGCCGAAGCGCTCCGCCGCGCCGAAGCCTATCGCCAGGCCGGCGCCGACGGCATTCTCATCCACAGCGCCTTGGCCGTGCCCGATGAAATCCTGGCGTTCAAGCAAGAATGGGGCAATCGCTGCCCCGTCGTCATCGTGCCGACGAAATACTACGCCACGCCGACGGATGTCTTTCGGCAACACAACTTCTCGATGGTGATCTGGGCCAACCATCTGCTGCGCAGCGCCGTTGCCGCCATGCAAAAGACCGCGCGCACACTCAAAGAGCAGGAACATCTGCTGTCCATCGAAGACAAAGTTGCGCCGGTATCGGAAATCTTCCGGCTGCAGAATGCCGCCGAGCTGCAAGAAGCGGAAGACCGCTATCTGCCCAAAGGCGCCGAGGATACCTGCGCGATCGTTCTGGCGGCTTCCCGCGGCAGCGAATTGGGCGAACTGACCGAGCACCAGCCCAAGACGATGGTCAAAATCCAGGGCACACCTATCCTCGCCCGCATCGTCGACGCCTACAACGCCGTCGGCGTGAAAGACATCGTCGTTGTCCGGGGCTATAAAAAAGACACCGTGAACCTCCCGAATCTCACCTACGTCGATAACGACGACTATACCGACACCGGCGAGCTCGCGTCCCTCCTCAAGGCGCTGCAATCGCGCAAGGGCCGCGCGCAACAGACCCTCATTTCCTATGGCGATGTCCTATTCAACACCTACATTCCCCAGTCCCTCTGCCAAGAACCGGACGACTGCGTCATCTTCCTCGACAGCAACTGGCGGGATCAGCTCAGCTACACCAGGCTCGGCGGCTTCGCCGAATGCAGCATCCCCAATTCTCGGAAGGCCTTCAACGCGAAGGTCTATCTCAAACAACTGGGCGACAAGATCCCCGAAGCCGACATCCACGGCGTCTGGATGGGCTTTCTCAAAGTCTCGCCAGCCGCCGCGACACGCATCGCCGAAGTCATCGCGGAACTGCTGGCCCAGCCCAGCAACCGCACAGCCGGCATTCCACAGCTGCTTCAAGAATTACTCAAGCGGAAGCAGCCGATTCGCGTTCTCTACACTGTCGGCCACTGGCTCGACATCAACAGTCTGGAAGATGTGGTGCAGGCGGGAGAGTTTTGAGCGGACGGCCAGCGCCCCATACGAAGGTACTATTGTGCCGGCTGAAATCTATTCCGCATAATCCATACTCCGGCAGGCTCGACATTCCTGACCGGATAGACGTTTGACCCTACGGAATGGAGTCTGCCGCAATGGATATCCACAACAGCGCACGATTCTCATCAACGCTCTTCCTCCTCGGCGTCCTGCTCACGAGCTGTAGCTCTCCGCCGCAGCCCGTCGCCGCGCCTGCTCCGACCAGTCAAGAAGTTCAATTCCGCACTATGTGGGACGACATCTACGAGCGGCTCAAACCGGAAATTCAAAATGGTTCCATCGTCGTAGAGCGCAGAAAAGCCGGCGCGGCGTCACCATCGCCGGCCGGGTCACACATCGCCAAACACGATGTCCGCCCACCGTCGGCCGCCCAGGCTCGCATGGACGACGCCCCGCCGGTCACATCCTCCGCCATGCCCGCCACCGACCAGACCTCGAAAACAGCCGAGGCCTCTCTCAACGAGACCTCGATCAACAAGACCTCAACCACTGAGACATCGACCGCCGAGTACATTCGAGTCCGGTTCTCCGATCAGGTGCTCTTCGCATCCGGAGACGATCGCATCAGCGAAGACGGCATCGCCGTCCTCGGACGGCTCGGCGCAATTCTCAAAGACGAAGCGAATATCCAGATTGCCATTCAAGGACATACCGACGACAAACCGATTCGTGATCGGCTCCGTCAGCGTTTTCAGGATAATCAGGCGCTGTCACAAGCCAGAGCCTCGAATGCCGCGTCCATATTGGCGCAGAGCGGAGTCCCGCTGTCATGGCTGACACTCCAATGGTTCGGTGAGAATCAGCCCCTCTTGTCAAACGACTCCGAAGAGGGCCGCAGAAAAAACCGCCGCGTCGAAATCCTGATTGCGCCGAAAGAAAACCGGTAAGCAAATGATCGCGGGAGAACAGGCCGTCATGCCAGACGGATCTCAGCCATTTCGTTCTGTAATCGCCGCACTCCTGGCACTTGCCGTCCTGGGGGTTCCGAACGGCTGGATTGCTCGCGCCGCCCCACTCGCATCCCCGACCACTGAATCGGCGCAGCAGGAGCTGCAGAAAGACAGCCAACCTGACACCAATTCTGCGAATGCACTCCTGCGCCAAGGCACCGCACTCCTAAACCAGCAGAACCCCGACGCAGCCGTTGCAGTCTTAGAACGCTCCGTCGCCTTGGCCCCCGACCTCGTCGAAGCGCACTATCAACTCGGGATTGCTTTTGAAGAACAGCACCATCTTCAACAGGCCATCGCACAGTTTGAGACGGTCTCTAGGTTGGCGTCGACACATATCGACGCTAATTTTCGACTCGGTCTGCTCTATGCGCGGCAAGGCGACCCGAGCCAGGCGATTCAATCCTTCAGTGCAATTCTTCGCACCGATCCACATCATCAGGCCGCTCGATACAACCTCGGACTCGTGCTGAAGAAAGTTGGACGGGCGGATCAAGCCCAGCGTCATTTTGAACTCGTGCTAGCGGAGAACCCGTCTCATGCTGGCGCCCACACCAATCTTGGCAACATTTGGCACGACAAGCAGGAGCTTCAGCGCGCCGCCGCTGAATACCACGCCGCCTTGCTCGCCGCGCCCGACCATCTGATGGCCCGCCGCAATCTCGCGATGGTACTGCTGGCACAAGGAAATATCGACGCAGCCCTCGCCGAGTATGCCCAGGCAATGGCCCTCCATCAAGACGACCCCGCGCTGCACGCCGAGTACGCCGCGCTCTTACACCGGGCCGGGCGCACAGCGGAAGCGGAGCGCGAGTATCGCCAGGCCCTGGCGCACCTCCCGCTGACTCCGGAACAGTCCGACCGCCGCATGCAGATCGAAGTCTCCCTGCGAGAACTCTACGCCTTGCAGATGTCGCAGTAAGGGCACTGCCCGCGCGCATCGAACGGTTTCCCCCAAGGCCGTCGGTCATAGGCTAGTCCCCTCACATTGGAAACCGTCACCGCATCGATGCATTCGGTTGGGGGATTACGCGTTATGGAGTCTTTTGTTTCACAACGATCGTGCGAAGCAGCGCTTCCAGTTTCGCTCTCGCATCTTGACTCGACCCGTTCGTCGTCAACGACGCGTGCAAATCGATCCAGGTTCCCGCCTGCACCCAGTGCGCGTGCAGATGAGAATCCGTAACGGCCGGAACCGCGCGCTCGTAGGCAATCGTCTCCCAGTTGCCCAGCCGGCCGAACGTCACGCGCTGCGCATCGGGCAGCCCATTCTTCTTGGACACCGCCACCTCATCCTCCCAGATTTTCTGAAGACCGGGGAAGGCTTGGTCCGACTCGAACCATCCTGAAATGATCACCTGCTTGGCATCGTCGCGGAAATGAAAGTAGCGCGGATTATTCGTCGAGCCTCCAATCGCGCTATTCGTGAGTGACAACCCGCCAAGAGGAAGGCGCATCACCAGCCGGCTCGCCGGAACCGTGAGCACATGGGCTTGATCCGTTGAGGTGATCTGAAGCGCATCGGAACGAACGGCAGACGCCGGCGCGCCTTGCGCACCCGTCCTATGAGACGCTCCTTCCAACATCGCCGTCGCCTGCTGGACGGCCGGATCCGACGCATCCTGAAACAGAATCGTGAATGACACCAGCAAATCCCCGACCCGCAACATCCCCTGTTTCATCCGTTTGAATTCGCCCGGCTTCGCAGCCCGATCCGTCACCGCATAGTAGTAGCCGAGGCCCGTCGCACCAGTCATCTCCTGCACGACGACATCTGGTTCGAGCGCCTGCGTCTTAGCCTGCGCCGCCGCCTGCTCCACCTTCTTCCTGATGTCCGACGCAACCGGGAGCACCGCACCGGAGCGGTCCGACCAGATCGGCGTCAGCAATGCGCGAAACGCCGTGCCGCGTTCAGGAACGAAGGCAATCGTCGGCGAAAGACCGTTTAGCGGCTGCGTCACGTTGTCTTTCCAAGAAACCGGCACCGTCAGATGCAGACTGCCATGCTGGCCGAGCGCATACTCCCGCGGCGCCGTCGTATCGGCACACACCGTCGCTGCCGTCAGCGCGACACTAAGCACCATCGAAAATCCTGTCGCAATAAAACGCATCGCCCTACCTCCAAGAAATCAAACGAGCTTGCCCTCTGAGCAAGCTAACAAAAAGGCAACAGTACACGAGATGGGGGCTCAAACCCAACCCTTCATTGTCACTCAAACGGGATCGCCTCAATTCCAAGGCAATACTCCCTTCGGTGAGAAAGAAAAGCGCACGGAAGGATTGAAAGAGAAAAGTCACACAAGACCAATAGGTCGAATAAGAAAGGCACGGCGGCCCATGAAGTATCTAGTAGATCGACAAATCACGTTAACTGAGGAAGGTCTTCAACCCACAAGACACGGCGACCGTAGGCCCCACTCGTCAGCGAGGAATAGAACTTACGATCTGCTGTGACCATCACGCCGTCAATCGCTTCAGCCAAGGCAAGATAGAGGCAATCGTACAAACTTCGTTGCGTATCCAATGCGAGTTGATAGGCCGCAGGAAAGAGCCGATCATCGGCATGCCGCTGAAGCGGAAGATGCGCCAGCTCGTTCAGCGCCGCCTGACCTTCGGCACGAGTGAGCTCCCCACGACGAATCCTTTTGGCCAGCACATTGCCCAGTTCCAGCCGCATCAACGCGGGTACGTGCAACCGGTAGCGCGGAAGACACAACCGAAGCGCCGCCTCTGAGTGAATCTCAGGAAGGAACCACTTGATCGCTACGCTCGCGTCAACGACATACCGGTTCACCGGCCACGATCCTCGCGGATCAACGCAGCACTATCACTGAACGTCCGTCCGGACTTTCCCAATCGCTTCCGCAATCCCTCGATCCGTTTCCAAGCTCCCTCGTAGTCCGGCACAGCATCTTCCAGAATGGTCTTCACTTCTGACTGCAGAGACCGGCCATGCTCCTTCGCCCGCTTCTTCAAACGCTCGACAATTTTGCCATCCAGTTGCCGCACAAGCACCTGCGCCATACACACCCCCAGGTCTGCCAATTGATAGCAGAACGATAGCAGACGACTGCTCGACGGTCAACACGGGGAAAGCCTCTGAGCTGTCGTATTGTACAAGCCTGGCACATTGGCGACATCCTAGCTAAGAAAGAAGGAGCGATTCGACTAACCAGCTAGAAGAAAGGCACCAACGATACCTGCCTATCGGACATGTCCTTACGCACCTACTGCTAAGGCCTTCTATCACTGACCGAATGAGGGGCTCGTACTGCGTCAAGCCTCGTGGTACCGTCCGCCCCCGACTTTTGGCGGAACCATTAATGTGGTGGAGCACTACAAGACGAGCAGCAGTACAGAGCAGATACTATCACCGTGACCGACTCAGCTGCGACCCCGCATTTGGCGACAATCCAGTAAACACGCGATCGTAATTAATCGCAGGCACATGTCACCGCAATATCAAAAGGAGAACGCTCAATGCCGTCCATCGTAGAGAGGTTTATGCTCGGCTGGCATCCACAAAAGGGAGCTGGCTATCGGGTGAAACTGGTGAATAGCCTGCAGCTCTCGCCGCCATCTTTAATGAAAGTCCGGTCTATGCCCATGACGACGGATCAATCACAACGGGAGAGCAACCAATCGGAACTTAGAGCCTAGAGCTCACCCTATAAAAACATCGAATGTGACGGTCAGGTGACTGAGTCCAACTGTCAAAACTGCTGAGATTCGGTCTTGCCTTGGATTGCAAGAGAACCATCTTCTCTCAGCAAGGAGCTTGAAGAACATTCAACCGCAGGAGCCTATTATGTCTATCGACATCAATATTCCTCACGGCCTCCAGACGCGCTTGGAACAACTCGACGCACTGAAGCGACCCACATATCGACTTCAAGTCGAAGGACCCTGGAATATCGGAGACCCTGTCCATGAGTCCATCACACACGCCGCATTGATCGAGGCCGAGCTTGCCGCGCAAGGAACTCGGTTTAACGATCCTGCCACATGGGAATATATTCGCGGCATCTTTTGGAATGACGATCCGGAAGGATTCTTTTTCGATCACAACGATACGGAAACCGACAACTGGTCGAACGGCATCAAATTTCTTTCCAACTTTAAAACACATCAGCACGAAGCCATCCAAGGAACCATCTTTGGGCCTACCGCTCCGCTTCTAGCCCGCTCTCATTTTGGCGACCTGCAATGTTTACACGCCATGGCTTCCCGCAATGGAGAATCTGCGGTCATCACTCGCGACAATCTTCTCCGCTGGGCGGAATTCTTTTATGAAGTGGCAATCGGAACGGTTTCAGAAACAGCTTCTCTCAGCCACATGAATGCAGGACACATCGACGATTGGTTCCCCGACTCTCCTCTTTCCATTCGAGCATTGTTGCTCGTTGGCCAGAAAGGGAATGTTCGGCAACGCGCTATGGGAGCACTCCTTCATATCGTCCAGGACTCCTTTGCCAAGGGCCATGTTGAGCGCAATCAGGCTGGACACATTGTCGAATTCCATTCGTATATTCACCAGGATTCCTCCAAGCACGCCAAAGATGACCAAGTAGATTCAGGAGGGCTCCAGGCTATGCCTGAAGTGCAGCGCGCAATACGTCGATGCCAAGAAATTCTTGAACTGTATAAAACTACGGCAACGTGGCCGTCTGTTCGTATACATCTTGAGAAACGGGTATTTACTCTTTCACCTAACGCGCGCCCCTCAAGCCCCGGCCAAGCCTATCGCGCGTAACGCTCTCAATACAGGAGGCGCAGGTCGTGATTGAGGTCTGGTGCAGAGAATATAACGAATGAAGGAAGGTCACGGACGCTGAACGTCCGTCCTGATTTCCTCAATCGCTTCCGCAATCCCTCGATCCGTTTCCAAGCCCCCTCGTAGTCCGGCACTGCATCCTCCAGAATGGTTTGCACTTCAGATTGCAGAGACCAGCCATGCTTCTTCGTCCGCTTCTTCAAGCGATCGATAACTTTGTCATCTAGTTGCAGAACAAGCGCCTGCGCCACACACACCTCCCGAATCCATCGATTGATAGCAAAACGACAGTGGGTGGCTACTCACCAGTCAACACGGGTAGCGTCTCTGAGCTGTCGGATTGTACAAGCCTGGCAAATTGACAACATCCTGCCTATGAGGAAAGGCCAATTCGACTCATCAGGTGGCAGAAAGATAAGAAGGATATCAGCCTATCGGACATGTACTTATGTATCTACTACTAGGTCTTTATATCACTGATCGAATGAGGGGCTCGTATTGCGTTAAGCCTCGTGGTACCGTCCGCCTCGCTTCCCAAAGCATTAGTTCACAACGAGGTTTTTATGAATGAAGATTTTGTTCTCTGTGCGCGAGCTGTAGAGAAAAACAAATTTATCGCAGAACCGAGCCCGACGCTCTTCCTGCAAGTACCCGAAAACGCCCTTCCCTCCCCCACGCATGCCACAAAGAAACAAGATGCCTGGGTTAAGCGTTTGCGCAAAGAATCCACCTGGGGAAAGGACGAACGAACACGGCAAGACCGTGGCGGCATACTCATCTTCGTCCACGGATACAACAACTCTCAAGAGATCGTCATGCAGCGACATCGGCAATTGAAGGTCGACCTGACGATAGCCGGGTGGAAAGACTGCGTTGTCTCATTCGACTGGCTCAGCGCTGACATGGCAGTCAATTACCTCGAAGATCGGCACGATCAGATGCGTGCACTACAACCACCCGAAAGGACTTTGCCATGACCGAGATCTCACGTCACCTCAGCCTATGTATTGTTCTCCTGCTTGGAGCATTCCCCGCCGTAGGAGGCGCCACCGACTTATCTTCGGCATCCACGGCGCAGCAGTCTGGCCAGGGCCAGACACCTCTAGCCTCGCCATCCGCTCAAAACATTTCGCCCATCACCGCCACTACACCGCTGCCCGCACCACAATGGGTTACCCCCAGTGCCTGGTTTATCTATGGCGCCCCGGCAGCTCTCTTTCTTGGACTCCTACTCGCCACCGTCAAAACCATTAGTACGCTGCACGACACAAAGTGGTCTCTCGCCGATGCCCTCTCAGAAGAAGCCGAGCTCTCCGCCCCAACCTCTGGTGCAGGACCTGCACTTCCTGCGGCCACTTCACCTGCCGTCGCACTCCCTGCAACTAATACACTACCCATGGTCACAGCACTTCATGCCAGTACCAGTCGATTGATTGCCTTCATGGGCAGCCTCGCTCTGCTCTTTATTTTTATCGGCTTTGGCACCGTGGCACTCTATAGCTTCGCAGCCACTGGCGCCATCCCGCCCACATTAAAAGACGTCACCGACTATCTCCTCGCCGGCCTCACCCTCTTCGCCCCTTACACCGTCAACAAATTCGCTAAACTCTTCGAATCTCTCGCGCCAAAAAAATGAAGAGAAGAACGACTATGAAACAACCACAGATAAAGTTCTTTCGAGGCACACTGGTATTGCCCCTGCTGGCCACTATCCTATCGGGCTGCACACAGACCATGCTCTATCAAGGTCGACCAGGCACTGCGCCCACCACTAGCAAGCATACGGACTCCTTTCTGTACGCGGAGCTTTCCACCGCTGCTGACACCACCACAATGGCCCTGCCTGGCGCAACAACTCCGTCCCACGAACTCTTTCGCACGCAGATCACCGACTCTTCACTCATTGATCCTACCAGGCTCCAACTCCCAGCCATAAAAAAGAACGGTCCAAAGCCCACGTTGGTTTGGACACGACGGGTTATACGGTCCACCTCGATGAAGACCATACAGGACACGACAAGCTCCTCCTCGTGCGCACAGCCTCATACGCATCCGTGGGATACGGCCTATGAAGAACTGCTCTGCCACCACACCACTGCACGCACCACATCGACAATGCCCACACTCTACGCCGTTGAGCCGGAATTAGGCAGCTATGATGAAGTTTACGTGAAGAAGACGGAACAGCGCATCACGCAAGATGACCACTTAATGACGCATCAGAACCCATCGGTTCAGGCATCCTCTAGCGCGAACACCACCATCCAAGAATCCATCTCACCCATCTGGCCTTCCCCACCTGAGACTCAAGGCAACGACCTCATCGCCTGGCATCGTGGCGATGCCTACACACAATTAGACAGTGCGTTGACGAATGTCCGTCAGCACCAGCCTGCCACCTCAGACTCTGACCATATCCAGACAGACTATGTCGTGACCGCCGCCCATTTAGACACCGGCTATTTTAAAGGTGACCGCCTGGTGCCGAAACATCAACAATTCTCCGATAGCTACGACTGCCGTTCACGCGAGGTGCTCACTACGGGCAGCGAACCAACCATTCTCGAAGGCTGCAGACTCGACGACGAGCATGTGAATGTTCCCGAAGGCAATACGCATGGCTCCCGCACGCTCTCGGTCTTGGCTGGTCAAGACGCCTTCATCAACGGCACATCGCGCACGATCAGTGCGAATCCAGACCTGCACGTAATCTCCTTTCGAATTTCCACCGCGCTCCCTGTCCATTTCTTTCCCACCGAAATGGCCGCTGCCATTGCCACGGCCACGAAGCAACAGGTTGATCTTATTTCGCTCAGCCATGGCGGCTTCCCGTCCGTAGCCTTGCGCGAAACCGTCAATGTGGCCTACGACAAAGGCGTACCGATCTTTGCGGCGACCGGAGATTTTTTCGCCGCGCCGCCCAACTTCAGCCTCACCCCGCATACGATTGCCTTTCCTGCTCGTTTCAACCGCGTGATGGGCGTGGCTGGAGTCACTGCGGACGGCACTACCTACGGTAAAGATCCCTGCTATTGGTGCCTGTGGAGGCTCTGGGACTGGTTCACGTGGTCCATGCGTGGCTCCTATGGTCCCGCTCGTGAAATGACTGGGCACACCGTCGTCGCCTACGCGCCAAACATCACAACCTCTGTCTCAGATCAGCACAATCCCAACGCCATCCAGATGGGTGGGGAAGGCACGTCCTTTTCCACGCCACAAGTCGCAGGCGCCGCCGCGCTGTGGCTCCAATACCATCAAACAGAATTCACATCAACAGAGTGGCGCAGCTGGGAAAAGTCTGAAGCGGTCTACCAAGCGCTCATGAAATCAGCCAAACGTACCGTCTCAGACTACTCCTGCGAAACCATGGGGGAAGGCGTGCTTCAGGCCAACCATGCCCTGAGCTACAACAAAGCGCGAGCACTCGAAAAAGTTGCCAAGCGTGAGCGCTCCACCATTGGTATCCTATGGGTCTATGACCTCTTCAACTCATGGGATCTTGTCAAAACCGTCCTGAAGGCTCAATTTTCGCCCCTCAATCTGGAAAACGTTCTCACCGACCAACTGCAACGCTCCATCACCACCATGCTGCAAACAGAACTGGAACAAGTCATCCATCGGTCCGATGCCATCGCACGTCTCCTCACGCCTCTCTTAGGACCAGATTGCCAACCGCAGGAGACTATCCCGGCCACCATCACTCAGAGCATACTTACTACCCTATTACAGGAAGATCTCTCAAATACACTTCGCGCGACACTCCTCGCTCAAGAAGCCCAACTCGTACAGACACAGAGAAGAAACAATTAACCCATGTCCTCTCCAATTCAACCTTCCATTTTCGGCGATCACCTGCAATCGTGCTGGCCAATCACACTCAATAGCGATACGCAATAACTCAAAAACCACGGTGAAACAAAGGGGTCGGGTGAAACAAAGGGGTCGGGAGTCTTTATTTGAGAGCCACTGCGGCATCTCCGCGCCCGCAACATCAAGTCCATTCCAGAGCGCTCGCATCCACCAAGCTCGTGAGAAAGAAATAAAGACTGCCTACTCCGCACAAAGGTTTTAGGGAGTCTCTATAATCGTCTTTGACTCACCCATCCCAATACCCCCACCTTACGCCGAAACAAATGCCTCCCTACGTTGCTCGATATGCTTCCTGACCTTATCAGGCAACGCTCGCTCGGCAAGACGCAGCTCATACGTCTTTTGCAGATCCATCCAGAACTCAGCGGTGGCATTCAGAAACGCCGCCAGACGCACAGCTGTATTGCCCGTGATGCCTCGCTGCCCTTTGAGAATCGCCGTAATCCGGTTCGCCGGCACGTCGATCGCTTTCGCGAGTCTATGGGCATTGATGGGAGGAACTGACGGTTTCATAAACTCCTTCAACAGAATTTCTCCTGGATGCACCGAGCGCATGCCGTTTTTTATCATGACAATGTCTCCTTCAGTGATAATCGGTGATCTCGACATCATGGGAACCCTGTATATGGTTTTACGCTATGCGTAAATAATTGGAATGGCAGTGCGCCTCCACAGAACCCGCTAATCTCTTACTCTGGAGAAAATCCCCTGCCCTCTGGAATTTCTCCAGAATCATCCTTCATTCCCGCATAGACCTGCACTAGCCAATCGAATGAGGTTTCATTCGCAACTAGCTGTTTCGGCTAAAATTATTCAATTCCATCTCACTCCATCCTTTCCCGGCACAATCCCTGCTGATACCTCTGTCTATAATGATGCCGCATCACTCCATTTTGTTGATCGACGACAGCCCCGGCGAACGGGAGCTGTTTCGTTTGGCGCTGGCTCAGACCGACATCGATGCCACTCTCTTTGCTGAGCAGGACGCGGACGCTGCGCTTCACTTTTTGAGCGACGCTGCCAATCTACCCTCGTGTATTCTGCTGGATTGGCGTCTTGGCAAGCAGCGGGGCGATGAGTTTCTGAAACGCCTGCGAGCTAATACCCGTTTCGCGGCGATCCCCGTGGTCGTCTTCACCACCTCCGACGATGCAGCAGACCTTTCTCTCGCTTATGCCTGCGGCGCGAACGGCTATGTCGTCAAGCCCGGCACCTTCGCCGAGCTCGTTCAATGCACCGCCGACATCTGCCGATACTGGCTCAATAGAAACCGCGCGCCTCATACGATCGGAGCGCCATGCTGACCCGCGCCGCGCTGAAAAATCCCTACGCGGTCTTTGCCGTCTGCATGATCGCGCTCGTGCTGGGCGGCGTGTCGTACCAGAAGATGCGCGTGGACATCTTCCCTGAAATTAAGATCCCCTCGATTCTCGTCACCACGTTCTATCGCGGCATGAGCCCTAGCGAGATGGAAGGCGCGATCACGCTCAAGATGGAGCAGCGTTTCGTCGAGGCCAGCTACGTCGAGCACATCGAATCGCAATCCCTCGCCGGAATGAGTTACATCAAAGTCTTCTTTCAGCCGGAATACAGTATCGACTCGGCGCAATCGGAGCTGACGAGCCTCGCCTACAGCATCATCCGGCTGCTTCCACCCGGCGTCTACCCACCCTCGGTGTTTAAGTTCGGAGTGTCGAGCCTTCCGGTCGGCCTGCTCTCGATTAGCAGCGACACCCTCGGCCCGAAAGAAATCCGCGACCTGGCCTATTTCACGGTGCGCCAGCAGATCGCCACAATCCCCGGCATCTCCTTCGGCCCGCCGTTGGGCGGCAAGGTCCGGCAGATTACCGTCTTCCTGGATCAATCGCGCATGCTCGCGCGCGGCCTCTCGCCCTCGGATGTCGTGAAGGCGATCAATGCGCAAAGCGCAATCGTCCCGGCCGGCGACATCAAGCTCGGCGATCTCGACTACTACGTCTACTCCAACAGCCTCATCAACGCGGTGGAGAAGATCAACGACATCCCCATCAAGGTGGTGAACGGCACGCCGATCCTCGTGCGCGACATCGGCACGGCGGCGGACAGCGCGGCGATCCAAACCTCCATCGTGCGAGTGAACGGCCGCGAAGCGACCTACATCCCCATCACCCGGCAGGAAGGCGCTAACACGCTCGAAGTAACGGACGGCATCCGCGCGAAGCTGCCGTCGCTGACCGAAATCCCCGCCGGCACGACGGTGAAGTTTCTCTACGATCAATCCCTCTACATCCGGCAGGCCATTGCCAATCTCCAGAAGGAAGGGCTGCTCGGCGCCGGCCTGGCCGGCCTCATGATTTTTCTCTTTCTTCGCAGCGTCAAAGCCGCGCTCGTCGTCGCGCTCGCCATTCCCCTCTCGCTCACCGCCGCGCTGGTCGCGCTCTACCTGACCGGCCAATCGGTGAACATCATGACGCTCGGCGGATTGGCACTGGTGATCGGCACGCTGCTGGACAACAACATCGTCGTGCAAGAGAACCTGCACCGCCATCTGGAAATGGGCAAGGACGGCCGCAGGGCGGCGGAAGACAGCGCCATCGAACTGACCCTGCCCATTCTCGTGGCCACGATCTGCATTCTGATCGTCTACCTGCCGATCATGTTCTTCTCTGGCATCATCAAATACCTCTTCGTCCCGCTGGCCATGACCGTCGCCTTCGCCATGCTGGCGGACTACGCCGTGTCGATGACCGTCACGCCGGTGATCCTCTCGCGTCTCTACCACCGGGGACATGGAAACGGCTCGCAGGAAGAGGCCGACCGGAAGGACTGGTTCCGCTTTGTGCTGGCGGTCTACGAACCATTGCTCCGCGCGGGCGTGCGCTTCAAAGCCGTAGTGATGATCCTCGCGCTGCTGGCGCTCGTCGGCACTGGCGCCTTGCTCGTTCCGCGCCTCCACAGCGAGTTCTTCCCCAAAGTCGATGCAGGTAATTTCACCATGCTCGTGAGCGCGCCGGAAGGCTCGCGCATCGAAAAGACCACGGCCATCGTCGCCCAGATCGAACAGCTGGTGCAGGAAACGATCCCGAAGCAGGACTTGGAAGAAGTCATCTCCAACACCGGCCTCTACTTCGGCGACGCCGCCCGCTTCGCGCCGAACACCGGCAATCACACCGCCTTTGTGCTGGTGAACCTGGTGACCGGCCATGAGGGCACGACGGAGGAGTACGTCAACAGGATGCGGGAAAAGTTGCGCGCCACCCTGCCCGGCGTGGAAGTGTCGTTTCAAACCGGGGGCATCATCAGCGACGTGCTGAACTTCGGCCTGCGGGCGCCGATCGATATTCAGGTGAAAGGCCCGTCGCTCGACGTCATCCGCCCGGTCGCGGAAGCCATCCAGCAGAAAGTCGCCCAGGTGCCCAATACGGTGGATGTGCGCATCAAGCAAGGAAAGAGCTATCCGGAGCTGCACATCGACGTGGACCGAACCAAAGCCGCCTACTATGGCATCACGCAAGACCGCGTGGTCGTGGATGTAATCACTGGGATCAGTTCGAATATCGCATTGAGCCCCAACTACTGGCTCGATCCCAAAACCGCCAACGGCTACTACCTGCTCGCGCAATACCCGGAGCAATCGCTCACCAGCGTGGAAGATCTGTTGAATATTCCCATTATCGGGGCGCGCACACCGCTGAATCCCACCTCCTCGCTCACGACCGCTGGCAGCGGCGGATCGGTCGTCGCGTTGCAAAACACGCCCTTCGCCGGCCGCAACCTGGATCTTGCGAACGGCTTCTACGCCGCGGACGAGCGGCGCGGCCCGCCCGTGCTGCTCCGCGACGTGGCCTCTTTGAACATGAAGACCGGGCCGGATTCCGTGGATCACTACGACCTCTCGCGCTTAATCAACGTACTCGTCACACCGGTCGGCAACGACCTGGGCCGCGTCGCTCAAGACATCGAACGCGCCCTCGCCGCCGTTCCCCTGCCGAAAGACGTGACGATCCAGCTCAAGGGCGAAGTGGCCAACATGCGCTCGGCCATCAGTAATTTCGCGCTCGCGCTGCCGCTGGCGGTGCTGCTGATCTACCTTGTGATGGTCGGCCTCTTCCGTTCGTTCATCGACCCGCTGATTATTTTGGTGGCCGTGCCGCTCGGCTGGATCGGCACCGTGCTCATGCTGCACCTGACCGATACCTCGGTGAACGTGGAGTCGATGATCGGCACGCTGATGATGATGGGCATCGTCGTCTCGAACAGCATTTTGCTTGTGGACTTCGCCAACCGGATGGCCGACAACGGCGCATCGGCCGAACGGGCCGTGCTCGAAGCGGGCACCCGCCGCATCCGGCCGATCCTCATGACGGCGCTGGCGACGATTCTCGGCCTGCTGCCTCTGGCCCTCGGCTTCGGTGAAGGCAATGAAACCATGGTGCCCCTGGCCCGCGCGGTGGTCGGAGGGCTCGCGGTCTCCACCGTGATGACCCTGCTTGTCGTGCCCGTCATGCATGCGCTGGTGCTGGGACGGCGGCCACAGATGATCGCGCCGCAGACCGAACCTGACACAGCGGAGGAGAGCTAGACATGTTCAGATCGTTCACCAGTGCGCTGCTCGCGCTGCTCATCGCCGCGGCCGGATGCCAGCAGGAATCTCCCTCGCATTCGGAGCCTCCAGCCGCCCAAGTGGCGAACGGCCAGGAGACAACCGGCGAGAACGGCAGCGCCGCCGTCGATATCGACCCTACACACCCAGTCGATGTCCAAGTCACAAAGCCAATCAGACAGCCGCTGGTCTATACCGTCACACTGCCCGCAAATATCTCGCCGCTCTATCAAACGACACTCTACGCAAAGGTCTCGGGCTATCTGAAGTGGATCGGCCCGGACAAGGGCGATCGCGTGAAGAAACATCAAGTCGTCGCGGTGATCGACGCGCCGGAAATCGAAGAACAGTATCAGCAAGCCGCCGCCGATTATAAAATCAAGAAAATCACCTTCGAGCGGTTGGACAAAGTTCTGCGCGAATCGCCGGATGTGATCGCCAAGCAAGACGTCGATGTGGCCGAAGCGGCCTTCGAGGGCGCCAAGAATCTCATGCAACAACGCGCCGCGATGCGCGACTACACCAAAGTGCGCGCGCCCTATGACGGCGTCGTCACCGCCCGCTTTGCCGATCCCGGCGCGCTCATTCAGATCGCAACTGCGTCCGCGACGAATGCCATCCCCCTATTCACGGTCATGGATCTGGATACGGTGCGCGTCTATGCCAATGTGCCGCAGGACGAATCGGCCTGGATCGCGCCGGGCAAGACCCAGGCGAGGGTGCTCTTGAAGGAACTGCCGGACCGCGCCTTTACCGGCACGATTACCCGCTCCACGCTCGCGCTCGATCCTTCCACGAGAAGCTTGCTGGTGGAGCTCGATCTGCCGAACCCCGACCATGCGCTCCGCCCCGGCACCTATGCGGAGCTGGCGCTAGATTTGCGCGAGATCCCCACCGCCTTGGTTCTGCCCCCGCAAGCGGTGATCGGCGGGCAGAAAGGCAAATCCGTCTTCGTCATTGCAGAAGGCAAGGCGAAGTCGGTCGCGGTGCAGACCGGCATCGCCAACGGCAAATGGATAGAAATTACCAACGGACTCGACGGCTCGGAAGAGGTGGTGGTGGTCGGCAAGCGACGGCTGCTGGAAGGATCGCCCGTGCAGACCTCCCCCTTCAAATTGCCAGACAGCAAACCCGCGCAACAGAAATTCGAGCGTCGATCGGCGGGCCAGCCGCCTGTGTCCTACGAAGGAGCCAAACCATGATGACCATGCGATCAACCGCACTTATTTTCACTCTGATGCTAGCGCTCCCTTTGCCGACACAGGCTCAACCGGCTGAGACCAGCGACGCTGCGGCAAAGGGACGCTTTCTCGGCATGCAGCAGGCAATTGAAGCAGGCCTCCAGAACCATCCGATCCTGCAGGAAGCTAATGCCGGCCTCGCCGCGTCCAGCGCAAGGACAGACCAGGCCAAGTCGCTTTACTACCCGCAAGTTTTTGCAAATGCCGATGGCAGCGCCGGATCCGGACGCATCAATCCTCGCTTTCTGGTCGGCGGCGGCCTGCTCCAACCCAACTTGAGCGCCTATACCGCCGGCGTCTTGGCCAGCCAGCGCATCTACGATTTCGGCTTCACCAAGAATCTGGTGGAATCGTCCCAATACGGCGAGCGGGCGCAAGAACAGGACGTCAACGCTCGGCGCGCGCTCGTGATCGTATCGATTCAACGCAGTTACTTGAACAGTCTCAAACGCCAGACGCTGGTCCGCATCGCAGAAGAAACCGTGCGGGAACGCGGGATCATTACCGGCCAGATCGACACACTCTATCGCCAGCAACTCAAATCCAAGCTGGATCTGGATCTCGTGAAGGTGGAGCTGGTGAATGCGGAATCGCTGCTGGTGCGGAGCCGCAACGATTTGAAGTCCAGTTTCGCCGACCTCAATCGCACGATGGGCATCGCGGGATCGGAAGACTACACATTGGAGGACGTCGCGACGGATGTGAAAACTCCGCGCGCGTTGGGCGATTTGATCTCGGATAGCTTAAGCCACCCTGAACTCAAGCGGGCCAAGGAGCAGACGGCCTCGGCCGAGGCGAAGAAGCGGGCGATGAAGAGCCAGTACCTGCCGACGGTCTCCGCGATTGCGAGCGGCGGCTACTACGACACCTTCGATCCCAATCGCAATGTGGCAACCGGCGGCTGGTGGACGGCTGGCGGCATGGTTTCTATGCCGCTCTTTACCGGCGGCTTGATCGAAAATCAGGTGAAGGAAGCCGCCGCTCAACAGGCCGTGGCTCAAGCCCAAAGCACCAACATCGAACAGGCGCTCACCCAGCAGGTCACCAACGCCTATCTCGACACCGTGACGTTTGCGCAGCAGATCAAGCTGGCGGAGGAACTGGTGAAAACGGCACAGGAGGCGCTGAGCTTGGCCAAACAGCGATACAAACTTGGCCTCGGCACCATTGTGGAAGTCACGCAATCCGAGGTAGGGTTGACCACGGCACAAACGAAGCTGGCCGAGGCGCAGTACGATTACAAAATCGCCGACGTGACGCTGGCCTACGCGGCCGGCGGCAGCGCGCAACTGCAACTCGATCCGACCATCCGATGACAGAAGGTTGAAAAGGTCTACCGGTCGGATCAGTTCTCCGGCTGGCTGCCAGAGGTTGTCGCGGACACCGCCGGAGGCTGCGGCAGTTTGTTGAGGTCGACGACGACTTCATCCGCCCCGTTCGCCAGCACACTATCGATCCAGCTATTCTCCGTGCGCCGCATCGCTTCGTGCGGCTGGAAGAATAAGTCGAACCCCTTCGCCGCCGTCGGCCGCATCGGATAGCGCCGGTCGTAGATCATGCCATACGTCGGAATGCCGTAGACGATCTGCCAGTTGCCCAGGATCAAATGCAGCTCCGTCCCCTTCATATATAAACCGCCCGAGGTCACGAGCCGCTTGGTCGAGGCTTGCGGTTCGCTGAGATAAAATGTCACCCGCTCATTAGGCCCGGCCTGCGCCAGCGCCTCTGCCAGTTGCGTCGAGAGCAGCGCAATCTCCCGATCCTGAAAGGCCGCCTGGTACGGCGCCTCTCCCATCAGCCACCGTTGCAGCCAGATCCGGTGCTCTTGAATCACCAGCCCTTGCAGCAACAGGCGAAGGGTCTCGGGCTCTAACTCCGCCGGATGGCTGTGATGACTCGGCGGCCACTCCGGCAGATAGTTCGACTCTTCCTCAAGCCGCACATAGTTGACGGGATCTTCGTAAATCGTCCGCGACGGCACTTGTGGAATCGCGCAGCCGGTCAGGAGGAGCAGTCCTGCGAGCGGCAAGCCGAGTGCGAGGCAGAGGACAGACCTCGACAGCCAGCCGCGCTTGCTCCGACCAATCCACTCAGCACTCATAACTCAACTCTCAGCGCATTACTCCGCAATCGTGACCGTCATCTCGACCCGTTCAAAGGGATTGTCGTTCCCGTCGCGCTTCATGCCAACAATGGCATCCGCCACATCCATTCCACTCACGACTTCGCCGAACACCGTGTACTGCCAGTCCAAAAAGTTGGCATCGGCCACGCAAATAAAGAATTGCGAGCCGGCGCTGTCCGGATCGTTCGACCGGGCCATCGACACAATGCCGCGCTTATGCGGCTTGCTGTTGAACTCCGCCTTCACCTTATGGCCGGGGCCGCCCATGCCGTGCGTCGACCGGTCCGGGCTCTTGCTGTTGGGATCACCGCCCTGAATCATAAACCCGGGAATGACGCGATGGAAGGTCGTGCCGTTATAAAAGCCCTTCTTCGCCAGGTCGATAAAGTTCTTCACATGGCCCGGCGCCACATCGGGGAAAAAATTCAACACAATATCGCCCAAGGCCTGCCCTTTGCTCGTCACGCTGATCGTCGCCTTCGTTGCACTGTCTGCGTCTGCCATATCAAGATCCTTTCCGGTTACCACGTTAGTAAGAAACGACTGAATGAATGTTTTCAGATTGTTAAGAATATCCGCTGGCGGTCTTTATCAACAGCCTGCCATTATCGGAAACGGAACGGAGGCGGCGCTAACCCAATATCCAGCCCCTTGTTTACAACCGTCCAGTTCTGCCCATCGTCGCTGCGGAACACCCCGGAGCTCGTCCCGGCGTACAGCGGCCCCGCCCCGCCTCCGATCAGAACTTGGATCGCAAGGTTCGTCAGCCCTTTATTCAATGGCGTCCACTGCCGCCCTTTATCGACCGTCTTGAAGATGCCGTTGCCTGTCGCCACAATCAGCCCCTCGCCGGTCGTGACAATGCCGCGAATAGAATCGTTGGGCAGGGCGCGGCTGATCGCCTTCCAGCTGGATCCGCCGTCCGTGCTGCGGAAGACGCCGCCGTCGAAGGTGCCGGCATAGATCCCCTGCTCACGGTCGATGGCCAGGACTCGAATAAAGTTCTCGATCATGCCCTCATGGTCTTTGAGACCTTGCTGCGTACGGATCCATCCGGTGGCGTTTTGCTTGAACCGGAGAATGCCCTTTCCAGAAGTGCCCGCGAAGAGGGTGCCATCGGCCGTCCGCGCCAGTGCATGGACCAGCACATCGTCCAACCCGGCGGTGACGATGGTCCATTTATCGCCCGAGGCATTCAAGCGGTAGGCTCCGCCAGATGTCCCGGCGTATAGCCCTTCATCGGTCACCAGCAGAGCCTTGATCTCCAGCCGCTTCAATCCTTCATTGACCGGCTGCCAGGATTTGCCTTCGTCTTTGGACCGGAACACGCCGCCGCGGAATGTTCCCGCGTAAATGGCTCCGTCGCGCCCGGTCGCCAGGGCGAGAATGAACGGATCGCTGACACCGGCGCCGACGCTGGCCCAAGTGCCGCCCCGGTCGCTGCTGCGAAAGATGCCGTTGCCGAACGAGCCCGCATAGATCGTATCTTTGCCGGATAATGTCAGCGCCTGCACACTCGCGATGGTTTGCCCGAAAGGGCCGTTCGGTCCGAAGGCGTCGGTGTCGGGCGCCTGTCCATGCGGCGAACCGCCCACCGGCGGAGTCTGCGCCGCCGCCGGAAACAGACCCAGCCAGACAAACAACAGCATCAGTGATGCGTACCGCGTCAGATGTGACCTACGGAGCCAGTGCTCACACCCTATTCTTATTCCCACGTCCCTCTCCCATCACTCATCACACCTTCACACTAGCAATGTACCGGAGCCTGAATGCTTGCAGGCTGTTCAGAAAGGCCGTCCAGCAAGGCCGCAGCGAGCGCCGAGGCGAAGCGTACGCAGGCGGTACGTTGAACCTCGGCGCGAAGCGAGAACGCCGCTGGCGGACTTTCTCAACAGCCTGCTAGCGCATCCGCGTGCCGGCGGTCCCGATCGGCAGATCCGGATCCAGCGGAAGATCGATGCCGCCGGGGCCGTCTTTCCCACGCCCGAAGATCCGAGCGCCCCAAATACCAATCTCATACAACACCATCATCGGCACCGCCATCAAGAGCATGGTAAAGAGCGTGGCGTCCGGAGTGACAATCGCCGAAATGATCAGAGCTGCCATGATCGCATGCTTGCGATATTGCGCCAACTGCTTGGACGTGACGACACCAGCGAGAGCCAGCAAGGTGAGCGCCAGGGGCAATTCGAAGGCGCAGCCGAAAATCAGCAGGAACTTCACATTGAAGTCGATGTAGGTCCCCACGCTCAATTGCGGCGTAATATCCCGATCCATGCCGAAGCTGACGAAAAAGTCGATGACCAGCGGCAGAATGACCAGGTTGCAAAAAACCAATCCTAGAATGAACAACCCCCCGGCCAGCAGAAACAATGGAATGGCCCAGCGCTGCTCTTTCTGCAATAAGGCCGGCTCGACGAACTTCCAGAACTGATAGAAGATCACCGGCAGGCTGACGATCACCGCGGACAGAAACGAGACTTTGATGGACGCAAACAGCGCTTCGGTCGGTCCATAAAATACCAGCTGATTGGGAAAGGGCCGGTTCAACCAGGCGACCATATCGGCGGAAAACGAAAAGGTCACGAGCAGCGCCACCAGCAGGGTGGCTCCGATCACAATCAATCGCCGCTTGACGGTACTGATATGAGCGGCAAGCGGGTTGATAAACTGGGCCATAGAGGTGTGGGCACCCGGCCGCCGGAGCGACCGGCGGCCGGGACATTCCTTCGTGCTCGGCTTAGGCGGTTCCTTGCTCGCGATAGTGGCGGATCAACTCTGCCATCTTGTCTTTCATGACTAGCTTTTCTTTTTGCAGATGCTTCTTCACAACTTCTTCCTGGGGCGTCAGCACATGGCGCCGTTGCAATTCGTTCAGCTCACCGTCGAGCCGGTGATGGGTTTCTTCAAGCGATTTGAACTCCCGGCTGGTCTGTCGAAGCTGGTCCGCAAATCCCTCGTCAGTCTGCATACCGCACCTCCTGATCGGGTTAGTGAGCGGGAACTGAGCCTCCCTCGTTGACAGGCGCATCCCTGCGCCAAGATCCGGCTGAGATCGCAATCGGCTCCATCTCCATGAGCACCGCATCTTCGACCGGATTGGAATAATACGCGGGCCGGATCGACACCTGCGTGAATCCAAAACGCCGGTACAGCGCGAGCGCCGCCTGGTTGGACGCCCGGACTTCCAGCACTGCCCGAGTGGCGGTCTCCGTCATCCCGGCGCGCAAGGCGGCATCCACCAAGGCCGCGCCAATTCCACGACGGCGCATCGGTTCTGCCACGGCAAGATTCATGAGGCGCACTTCTTCAAATACGATCCAAAAACACAACGACCCAACAATCGGCCCATCCGCGGCCGCGCTCTTCGGCTGCTCACGCGCCACCAGAAAGTGTGCGAATTGGTTACCGGTCAGCTCAGCTTCCAACATTTTGCGCGTCCAGGGGGCCGAGAAGCAAGCCTCTTCCAGGCGCAGCAAATCAGGCAAATCGGCCAGCCTAGCGGGAACAATCTGAATCGCGTTCTCCATGCGCTACCGAGGCTCCTTGCCCGCCGCTCGCGGACGCCGTGCCGCTCTGGCAGCGGTTTTGGTAGCAACACGGGCCTGCCGACGGGCCACCGGCGAGACGCCGCCCGATTGCTCATAGCGGATTTCCGCTTCGGTTCGCTGAACGTACAACGGCGCGATCTGCTCACCGGCAATCTCACCCAGGCGCAACCGTTCGATGCCGGCCTGGCCCACGGCGACGGCCGAGGGTCGCACGGCATCGCCAGGAACCGACATGATCGCGATGTCCGGGCCGAGAGCGGCTCGAATAGCCGGCTCCATCAGCGTCCATCCTTCACCGAACATGGTGACCGAACCAGTGAGTGTCTGTGCCAGCGCCTGCGGAGACCCGACATGTTCAGGAACGAGCCGCTCAATACGGCCGTCGCCCACCCAACGAAATACCGCCCAATAGATTTCATCTTTGCGGCTGAAAAGCACGGGGCAGATCGGTCCGGCCGTTTCTTTGAGCGTCCAAGCCATGGCCTCCAACGTCGGGACCAAGACCAGCGGGAGATCGGTGGCGGCTCGCAATCCCAGCAGCGTCGCCGCTCCCACTCGCAGGCCGGTAAACGAACCCGGTCCAATCGAGCAGGCTAGCCCGTCTAACTGCTTGAGCGTGAGTCCGGCAGCGGCTAAGAGCCGGCCGATGGCAGGCAACAAGAACGCGCCATGCGCGCCGGTGGCCTCTCGATCTTCCCGCGCCAACACCCTATCGCCGTCGAGAAGTGCGACGCTCTGCCAGGAGGTCGCCGTTTCGACAGCCAGCACCTTCACGATGCCGGCTCCGGCGGCGACGGCTGACGCGACACTCGCCCCAGCTCTTCGCTCTTTAATTCTTGATTGGACATAATTTCATGGAAGGTGACCTGCACACTGCCCTGCCCCCGCCCATCTTCCAGAATAATCTTAAACGGGCGCAACAATCGAGAATCGCTCCCGCCGTTTGCCGGAAGCGACGGCTCACCGATGGCGCGAAAATCCTCATACTGAATCGAGGCATCTATTTCTCCGTCGCCGTTCAACCGCTCCTCCTGCACAACCAGCAACGTGCGGCGGTCGAACCACATCCGCCGAAGCAGAGGCCGGTCGGTCGAGATTGCGCCGAGTCGCGGGCCGGACACATCCAAGCGATACCGCAGACCCTCTTCAACCAGCTTTACTGTCTCGTCTTTCCCGATGGCGCCAGTGCCCAGCACGCCGCCCATGGCCCACAGGCTGAGCTCGAACGGCCTGGCCAGCTTGCCCATCTCACCCATATCCGCCTGGCGGCCGCTCAAGACCCGGCCCATCGTCGGCAAGCGCAGCGTATACAGGTCGTCGGCCTGGACAAATTCAAACAGCTCGCCGCCGACCGGCGTAAATCCGCGCAGCCGCAGATTGCCCGGACGGCGATAGTAGACAGCGCCTTCGACGCGTGTGGAAATTGGAATCACGCCGCCGCGCACCTTCGCGCTGAAGAGGCCCTTCATCGTGCGAATCGCCGCTTCGCGTTGGCGCAGCAGCGCCGTCAGTTCTTCCGCCGTCGCCTGCTTCAGCCCTGCAGTTTCCTCCGGCGCCGGTGTCGTCGCACAGCCGGCAACCAGGAAACAGAGCAGCATAACGAGTGAGGCCTGGCGCGTAACTGACAGGGCGCTCGACAGGATGCTCAAACAGTTCGCCCAGCAAGGCCGCAGCGAGTGAAGGGCCGAGTCGTACCCTCTGGGGTACGTTGAGGATCTGAACGATGCGAGAATGATGCTGGCGGACGGTTTCAGCATCCTGCTACGCAAATACGGCATCGAGCGCCTCTCCCACTTCATTAATGCCGATCAGCTCAATCCCGTCGATCGGATCGACTTTGGCCAAGTTCCGTTCCGGCAAGAGACAACGTTTGAATCCCATTTTGGCCGCTTCGCGGATTCGTAACTCCGCCTGATTCACAGCCCGCACCTCTCCGCCAAGGCCGACCTCTCCCAAGACCAATAACCCCGGCTCGATGGCGACTTCACGGAGGCTGGACGTCACCGCCGCGACAATCCCAAGATCGATTGCCGGTTCATCGATATGCATGCCACCAACGACATTCACATAGACATCCTGCCCGGAGAGATGCATCCCCAACCGCTTCTCCATCACCGCCAGCAGAAGGGACACCCGGCTCAACTCCACGCCGTTCGCCACACGTTTCGGCATCGCATAGCTGGTGGACGACACGAGCGCTTGCAGCTCGACCAGGATCGGCCTCGTGCCTTCCAGGCTCGACACCACGACTGACCCGGTGCTGTGTTGCGGCCGCTCGGCCAGGAACAATTCGGAAGGATTGGCCACTTCTTCAAGCCCACCGTCCTTCATTTCAAACACGCCGATCTCGTTGGTCGAGCCGAAGCGATTTTTGACCGCGCGCAAAATGCGATAGCTGTGTCCTTTGTCGCCTTCAAAATACAGCACCGTATCGACGATGTGTTCGAGTAGCCGAGGACCGGCGATGGCGCCTTCTTTCGTCACATGTCCGATGATAAAGACCGGCACGCCCGCTCGCTTTGCGAACGACATGAGCTGTCCGGCGACTTCCTGTACCTGGCTGATACTGCCGGGCGCCGACGTAATTTGTTCCGTGTAGACCGTTTGAATGGAATCGACGACGAGCGCGGCCGGCTGAATCTCCTGCACGGCTTTGAGAATCTGCTCCAGCGAGGTTTCCGCCAAGATCAAGAGATTTGGATGCTCGACACTGAGCCGCTGCCCACGCATCTTGATCTGGCGTGGCGACTCTTCTCCCGACACATACAACACCGGCGCGTCTTTAGACGCCAGCCGCGGCAAGGCCTGCAACAGCAATGTCGTCTTGCCGATGCCGGGATCGCCGCCGATCAAAATGACCGCGCCGGGAATCACGCCTCCGCCCAAGACCCGGTCGAACTCGCCGATCCGCGTCAGCCGGCGATCTTCCCCCACGACTTCAATCTCGGCAATCGGCGTCGCCTTGGCCTGCGCCATCTTCTTCATGGCCACCGGACGCCCCTTGCCGGCCGGCGCCTGCCGCTCTTCCTTCATGGTGTTCCAGCCGCCGCAATCGGGGCAGCGCCCGATCCACCGCGGGGATTGATACCCGCAGGACTGGCAGGAAAAACTGGTCTTCGCGCGCATGGAGTCAGGCCTCGAACGTCATCAAATAGTCCGAACGCTATATTAATGGAAAGAAACCATCGAACGGAAGGAGATGAACCGCCGCTCACCCGCTTATAACTTCGTCTATAACTTCTTCCGTATGTCCTTCCACTCCTTCGCCACCTTGGCTTTGCGTGGCGCCTCCCCTTTCGCCGGCTCCGGCACCATCACCGCATCTAACCGCCGTTGAAGAAAAGCTTCGGCAAAGGCTTTCGTCCGGCCGATGCCGGTCTTGACGGTTTTCCATCCGTCCGCATGCAAGGCATCGATGGCAGTGCTGAACGGCTGCTCGCCAGCCGGCACCGCCAAAACATACCCGGCGGGAAACTTGTGCAGCTTCAGCCATTGCCGCGAGGACTCGCTGGCCTGGAACCGATCGCCGCCGAAGGAGGCCGCCGGCACGACATACATCACCCGATAGTAAAACTGAGTGAGTTTCCCAAGTTCATCGGCGGCATCGGGCATTGGCGTTCCATCGGGCTCAGCCTTGCTGTGCGCGCCCGATACGGGATTCTTCGACGATGGCGCCTCCATGAGCGCAGCCAACTCCACCGCCAAGATCGGATTCCGCCGCTCCCAAATTGCCAGATGCCCCAGCCCTTCGGCCGGCGCCACACGGCCACTCTCGCCGACACGCACCTGCACCGGAACGATGCCTTGCGCCTTTGGAATAAACGGCAACCGCGCCGTCCCATCTTCGCTAGTCACCGCAGTCGTCACCACTTTTCCATAGACGAGCAATTCGAGCGGTTCGCCGCCCAGCCCAACAGAGGGCGATGCCCCCCGCGACATCAGCCGCGCTTCAACCATGACCGTCTGATTGGGCGATCCCAAACTGTCGTTGACCAGCAGCGTTGCCGGAGCGGTGCCTGCCGAATTGGCAGGACTCAGAGGGCTGAGCGCAATGGCGAGGAAAAAGAAACCGGCGTGGCGGAACATGTGGCGCATCCCCTCACGCACAGGCGTTAGGCGCGCAAGGCGGCCAGCACTTCGTCGACGTGGCCATCGACTTTGACTTTCCGAAAGATCGCCTTCAGCTTGCCCTCGGCATCGATCACGAACGTGCTCCGTTCGATGCCCATGTATTTCCTTCCGTACATGCTCTTTTCTTTGTAGACATCGTAGGCCGTGGCCGTCGACTTTTCCAGATCGCTCAGCAACGTAAATGGCAGGGCATATTTGGCGATAAACTTTTGGTGGGAAGCCTGGCCGTCGAAACTTACCCCGATCACGACCGCGTCCGCCTTCTTGATCGATGCCATCGCATCGCGAAACCCGCAGGACTCTTTGGTGCATCCCGACGTATCGTCTTTCGGATAAAAATACAACACCACCTGCTTATCCTTCAGGCTTTTCAACGTCACCGTTTTTCCATCCTGGTCCGGCAACGAGAAGTCCGGCGCTTTCATCCCAACAGTCAATTCCTTGCTCATCGCTCTCTCTCCTGATCGACTTCGTGTTGCCCGCCGCCTGCGCGCCTCTGACTATCGCCCGCCCATGCTACGCCGGTTAGGGTTATGAGGGGCAGCGAGTTTCTTTTCTTCCATTTCAGGATTTCCGAAGGGCGAGAGCACCGGAGAATCCCAGATGACCTTATCCCCTGGAGCAAGATTTGCCGCTTCGACAAACTGTTTTCGTGCCGCGTCCGTTTCCCCCAGCTTATTGAGAGCCAAGGCATAATTATAATGCGCGGGACCTGACTGCGCAGCGGCGTCTACGGTTTGGGAAAAATACGTTCGCGCGGCTTCATACTCGCGCGCCTGGTAGGCTTGGATTCCCTGCTCATTCAAAGCAATGGCTCTCGGAGGCACACCGGTCTCCAATGCCAGCGGTGTGAGCACACGCGCCTTCGACTTCGATACGCAGGCCCCCATTCCCACCAGCACGAACACCGCACAGACCATCGTTAGAAGCTTCCTGACGCCACGCTGCATGCCGCTAGCCCTTTCCATGCTTCCGCATTTCCTCTTCGAAGGTCTTCCGGTAGAGCACGTCCCATTCGGAACTCCCCTCGACGATGCCGCGAGAATAGGAGGCCAGCTTCGCACGCACTTTCCGATCGACTCCCTCTTCCTGTACCAGCTCGGCCGCCAGCACCCGCTTGATAGCCTTCAACATGCGGGCATCGTCGCCCTTCTGACTGACCAGCGGGCTCTTCTTCACCGCTTGCAGAATGACGTGGGACAGATGGCTGACTTTATCTTCACTCAACATCGTGGCAACTCATCAAAACCAAGCATCACAAAATGAGGCCGCGTTCGCGCACCAATTTCGTTTTGATCATGGTGAACATGCGTTGATAATCGACCTGCCCCTGTTCGATTTGCTTTTCATAGGCCTTGAGCATTTGCCGCACCTCTGCGTTCAGCGCATCTTCGATCGACAATTCCGCAGTGATGGCCTGCGCCAACGATTCGACGAATGCCTTGCGATCGCCCGTGACCTCCACCTGGCCATCCTGCTGGAGATGCGCAACGACTGACTCGGCCATGTGGTGAACCCGGTCCTTCGAGAGGCGCATAGCTTACACTCGCTCGACGCGGATGGTCGGCGCTTCCATGACCCGGCGCAACTGCGTGGCATCGCCCACAATTTTCCCGATCACGTTCACACGATCCGCCGGCACCGGATCCGGCCCCATGCTCATCGGCGTCCGGCCGAAGAAAATCGCCAGCACCTGGCCAGCGCCCCAATAGGCGACATCGCCGACTTTCACTTGATTGGTCGCGGTTTCCCGGTAATCTTTGACCCCCGCCAGCTTGAAGTAAAACTCCTCGCCCCACGTGTTGATCGGCGCATCAACCGGCAAGGCAGCGTACACCTCTCCGGCGGTCTTCGACCCCTTCAGCTCGGCTTCAAGTTGCACCCCGCCCACAATAATGCGAATACGTTTTGCTGGATCTGTCATGCTGTATTAACTGGGTTTGGTATGGATAATCGTATGCTATCGGCCGACAAATTCGATGTCGGACTCTACCCGGTCTCCACGGGTGAAATCAAGGCAACGGAGTAGCCCTGGCTTTCGCCCTCCTGCTAAAATGCCGCCGAATGTTACCGTCAACTTTTGTGATCCTCCAAGGTATCGGCCCCGCGACAGAACGGCGCCTCTGGCACGAGGGCCTGCTTACGTGGAACGACTTCCTACGCCAGCCTGGAATTTCCGGCGTCTCCATTTCTCGCAAACAGTGGTACGACCAGGAACTCCTCCGGGCTCAATCGGCCTTCGATTCAGGACAGCTCGACTATTTCACCGCACGATTGCCCAGCCGCGATCATTGGCGCTTCTTCGAACACTGCGAACCCCAAGCGCTATATCTGGACATCGAAACCACCGGCACCTCCCCGCATGACGGCGAGGTGACCGTCGTCGGACTGCACCGGCGGGGAGAAACCGTCTGTCTGGTCCGTGGAGAAACCCTGACAGCGGAACGGCTCCAGGCTGAACTGGATGCCTGCACGCTGCTGGTTACTTTTTTCGGAACTGGTTTTGACGTTCCGTATTTGCGCGCGAAGTTTCCGCAGCTCACCTTCTCCATGCCGCATTTCGATCTCTGTTTCGCCGCACGACGGCTGGGCCTGCGCGGGGGACTCAAGCAAATCGAACGAGAACTTGGGATCGAACGGGATTCGGCTCTGCGCAATCTGGACGGCTGGGATGCCGTGCGGCTCTGGATGCAATGGCGCGCGGGCGATGCCGGTGCGCGGGACCTGCTCCTGGCCTATAACGCGGCCGACACGGCCAACCTTGTTCCGCTGGCAAAATATGTGTTTCAGGATATTGCCGCACGCTTTGGCCCAGCCTCGGTCGAAACGGCCAGACTCTTTCGTCTAAGCCGACAGGAACTTCACGCATGAGTGCATGGATTGGGATCGGACGGAGCGATATCGGTCTCGTTCGCGCAATGAATCAAGACGCCTTTGTCACTATGGACTCCCTCGGGTTCTGGGCCGTGGCCGATGGGATGGGTGGGCATGCCGGTGGAGAAGTGGCGGCTCAATCCGCCATTGCCACCGTCGCCGCGCAAGCCGAGTCGTTCGCGGACCGGCTCCGCAACGGTTCCTGCGCGCCTCAGAATTTCCTTCGAGATATGATCGCCCAGGCGCACGAGGCCGTCCTTAACCGCGCACGGCTGGAGCCCCGGCTCTCTCAGATGGGAACCACTCTGGTCGCGCTACTGATCATCCCCGGCGCCACGCCAACCGCGCACCTCGCCCATGTGGGCGACAGCCGCGGGTATCTGTTTCGAGACGGCCGCCTCACACTCCTGACCCGCGACCATACGCTGATCGAAGACTATCTCACCCGAGGGATCGTTACTCTAGCAGAAGCCAAGACCCATCCGGAGCGGCATGTCCTGATGAGAGCGATCGGCATTACCCACTCCGCCGAACCGGATTATTCCGCCTATCCGCTCCTGCCATCCGATGTCCTGTTGCTCTGCTCCGATGGGCTCACGAAGATGCTGGACGATGCCGACATCGCCGACATCATGGCGCGCGGGCAGAGCGATCCGATCCGGATCTGCGACCGCTTGATCGAAACGGCTCTCGCCCGCGGCGGCGAAGATAATGTGACCGTCGTCGCGATCGCGCGCCCCTAGGCCATTTTCCTCATAAACCCTCGTTGACAAGACCTCCGAAGCCATGTAGCCTGACAAGAAATTCAGCCGTGACGATCCTCCATTTTCTTGCACCTACGCTGAATAGACTGAGGATTTCCCGATGCCCGATCTGACTCGGATCTCTTTTTTCGTCTTGTCAGGATATCTGTTGTTTGCCCCAGTCCTCGGATTCGCCAATGACAACGCAGGGCCTGAAGCCACAATCCGCGCGCTTGTGGAAGCCAACGCCGCACGAGACCTTGAGGGCATGTCCCGGTTGATGGCGCACGACGACGACGCCACGGGTTATACCATCGGCGGGAGAAAATACCTGGGATGGCCGGCGTTGGAGCGCGACATTCGCGACGAATTCGCTTTTGTGGAAAAACTGGAAATGCCCATCGCCGACCTCAAGGTCTGGACAAAAAACGACCTGGCCTGGTTTACGATGGAACTGGACTATATCCGTTTCGTCAACGAAGGTGGCGAGGTTCACCATACGGTCATCCCCTTGCGGGAAAGCGGCGTGCTTGAAAAGCGGCAGGGCCAATGGCTGTTAATCTCATGGCACGAATCGCTCCGGGCCGCCAACTGGCCCGCTGTGGCTCATACACAGTCTACGGTCCCAGCGCCACAACTCGTCGCCGACCCAGGCATGATCCGCACCCAGATCTTAGATCTGAGCGGTGAATGGGAAATTCTGGAAGTCGAGGACGACAAACGCTACAAGGCCACCCTGGATAAAACCGGCAATGGCCCCTATACCCAGCATGGTGGACGTTTTACGACGACGAAGATCGCCGATCGCCTCTGGCAAGGCACCTGGCAACAACCCGGCAACGACCGCGAGGGCGGATTCGAACTCCTCTTGTCGGAAGATGGCATGCAAGCCAAGGGTGTCTGGTGGTATTCCCGGGTCGGCACACATAAAAATATTCCCCCGCGTGAACATGGCGGCACCTATCAATGGAAACGGCTCACGCAGCCTATCCAAATCCAATGATCCGAATACCGCCTATTCTTTTCTTCCCAAACCAACGCTCTCGCACACAGGCACCTTCACCTTCTCTGGGAGATATTATGTATTGGATACTCGTGGCTTCTCTCACTGTGCTGATGGGCGCCCCGGCATTTGCCGACGGTGGCCATGACCATCACGCCGTCCCCACACTGAAAAATCAAACGACAACGACAGTTACCATTAAAGATGACACCGTCACCCTGACCTTCGGTCCTATCGATCTGCCGACCGATCATGACGGCGACCTGGCTGCCTCAATGCCGAAGCATAACTTTCAGCTGCCTGAAGACATGTACATGGTCGGGTATAAATCGGCGGTCTTTACCAAAGAAGGCAAGGAACTCCCCAGAAATTACCTTCACCATATCTTGATGATGAACAACACCAAACCCAGCGTTTCTTGCCCCGGAGAGCCGCTGTTCTTCGCGGGCGCCGGTCTGGAAATGACCGAAGCCCGGTTTCCAGAAGGATATGGCGTCAAGCTGGCCAAAGGCGACCGCCTCATGTCGGTCGTCGCCTTCTATCACAAGGCCCCTCCGACGAAAAATGTGATGGCGTCGTTCACGATGTACATGGCGCCGAAGTCTAAGCCGGTGAAGGAAATGGATGTCTATCAGGTGGGCGTCAATATCGTCTGCTACAGCAAGTTTGGCTCACGCGGCGCCAATCAAACGGACGAAGGCATTGAAATCCGCCCCGGAGTCCAAGTGCATACAGAGCCACTAAAATTCTCGATGGATGGCTGCGTGAAATTTGCCTATCCCCATGGCCACGATGAATTGTTGATGATCGCACTTGAAGACAAGGCAAACAAACGCACCCTTCTTCGAACGGTGCCGGATGTGGACCTCGATGGAACCTTTCGGGAGTTCCAGCCTCATCAAGTGTATAAGGACGGCCAAGGATTTTCCGTCCTGCAATCGGGCGACTACGACATGGTGATGGTCCATCATCATCCGCTGCAGAAAACGGAATTCCAATATGGCATGGGGAACTATCTTCTCTATATGACTCCAGGCGCTTGCCGAACTGCCAATATCGCACGGGCGAATCCGTAAGCGGACCGCCCTCTCTTCCCACGCCCGCCGGTCACAGACGCGAAACCGGCGGGCGCCTTCTCTTCGCAGTCACATATCTCGTCCAAAATTGTCCGTTCAGAACGCTGCGTCGTCTCCCCCTACGAAAGAATCTCACGCTCATGTCGATTGGGGCTGTGAGTGAGGCTCCTCGATATGGTATTCAAGACGGTAAATTGGCGCGGCATGCCGCTTTGAAAACTCTCCTGTAAAGGATAGATCCCGCTGCCATCGCATGCAACGGATTGTATGCGCGTATTTTTCTGGGACTGGGCCGACTCGGCGCTCCCAGCAACACGGAAGTGGTCCATGCCACAGAATGAGCCGATTACGGTCCTCGTCGTCAATGAACAGGCCGACGACATCAAGCTGGTGACGCTAAGCCTCCGTAGCTTCTTCCCCGATTGCCGAGTCGAATCGGTGTATTCGTCCGAAGAAGCGCTTCGATGGGTGAGTCATGCTGAGTGGGACCTGATTCTGATCGATGAGCCGCTCGGGCTCCAGACCCGTCCGTCGCTGGTTGCCACCTTCAGAGAACGCCTCCCAACCACCGCGATCGTGATTCTGACCGACCGGAGTGATCCGACTGCCGCCGTGACGGCGCTGCAAGCCGGCGCCAACTTTATCCTGTTCAAAAAGTCACCCGCCTTTCTGACCGAATTGGTGCTCTACACCAAGGGTGCTGTCGAACAACGCCATCTCCGCGCCATGTTCGTGCGCACACGCGATCGGCACACGCATCTGCTGGACACACTCACAGATATATTTTATGAAATTGATGCCACCGGGCGGTTTCTCTTCATTAGCCCTGGAATCACCGCACTGCTAGGCTACCAGCCTGAAGAACTGACCGGCGTCCCTTTTTCCAAACTGATTCCCGCCGACCAACAAACGTGCGCACAATATCGCATCGATGACCGTCGCACAGGCCCTCGGGCCGCGCGCCGTGTCTTGCTTGAACTACTCAAGAAACCTCAGCTCACAGACTCCGATCAGGCGCGCGTGCGGACGGAAATCAGTGCCAAGGGACTCTATGACGCGCGCCAACACTATACCGGCACGCTTGGACTTATCCGGGACATGACCGGACATCTCGTACAAACCGAAACCATTCAGCGCCTTGAAACGAGACTGCTCGAATCGGATCGTCATCGCACAATGGCACAGCGCTTGAGCAACTTGTCGCATGAGCTGCACACACCCCTCTCCGAAGTGCTGACCCAGTCCCAGCGACTCATGGAAACCATCCGCGACGCTCAGCTCGAGACTCGTCTTGACGCCCTTACTGCGCATGCGCGGGAAGCCTCGGCATGCAGGGACGCGCTGGCTCAGGCTGTCGTCGATGCCAGTCTTGCCGAAGATACACTACGCCACATCATGACCGACGCCCTGACTCCCATTGCTCATCTCGACATCGCGCAGCACCACGATACAACCGACATTTTGGACGTTGGCAATTCCCGGACTATCTGGGTGCGAATCATTCAGATTGTGGTCATCCAGGCGATTCGTCAGATGGCTGCCCGCCATGCGATGCACCGCCTGAATATTTTCGCGCAAACCATCACGGCCACTAGAATCTCTATCGATCAGGCGCCCAGCTTCTTTCCCGAACCAACGCTTCGAGAGGTCGAGATTTTGATTCAGGAAACTGATTCGGCAGCGGCGATCACAACCGACTCGCTACCGGCCTCTCCGGATCTCATCCAGGCCTATAAAGACCTCAACCAGCTACAGGGCCGCATGGAGTGGCTCGCTCCAGCAAGGCAGCCGCTCTCCGTCCGCCTATGGCTGCCGATTCCTGAAAAGCCTCGAGTCCCTGACGCGCCGACAGAGGCGCTGCTAGGCCAGCCGGAGCTTCCTCTGCCAGCGACAAGCGCCATTCCTCATGAAACCCCACTGCCTCCTCTTTCGGACAGACTGCTCCCGGATCGGAGACTGGCCACGCGTGCCGCAGTCCACCTCTCAGCGCGAGTGACGGTCGGTCCTTCGGTGCGCGAGGGAATCGTTCATACCTTAAGCCTGATCGGAGCCACCGTCTCCCTAACCGGACCGCTGCCGAACCTATCGGAGCAATCGGCCTATTTGGTGTTCAAAACCATCGTAGGAATTCTGGAGCTTCACGCCACGGTTCACGACCGTAGTGGCACACAGACCGAACCATCCACTGACGCAGGAAACCACTCAGTCCTCGCCTTCGAATTTTCTCCGTCCAGCGAGATCGAGCAAAAGGTCCTCGGCTCATTCATCGAGGCCGCCCAAAAGCGGAACCTGGAGATCAGCCTGGAGGCATTGCTCTCCCAACCGGATGAAAGCACGCGCCCGGATCAGACCGGTTCAGACCGCCTGTCAAACGACCACCGGGAAAGCATCCGGGTCCGCATCGCGCTTCCAATACGGATTGAGCAATCTCACGAACAGAATCCTGCCTCTCGGCAACTTGGGCTGGCGGTGAATTTCTCACGCGGAGGAGCCTGCCTGCAGGCGAAAACGCTTCCCGGCCATGTGGGCGAAACAATCCGCTTACATTTTCCCCACAGTCACGATCTGACGCATGCATCGCCTCACGAACCGGCTGCACCGGATGCCGTGCTCCCAGCGCAAATCGTGTGGACCGCTCTGGATACCACCGTTCCCTCAGAACTCCGTCCGGCCCCCACTGAACCGGGGCAACGCTTCGGCGTCCGATTCGATGAACTGCCAGCCTTCGCCGAACGCGAGGTCAATCGCGTCGTGGCGCAGCACATCGGCTCCTCTATCGAGTTGGATGGAATTGCCAGCCGTGCCGTCATTGTCAGCGCCAGACGAGAATGCCGGAACGCGCGCGGCCAAGTCATCGCGATCACCGACGATCATGCGCGCCACCAGATCTCCCCCAATACGCCGATCGTGATTCTCTCGCCCGGCTTCGGCGGCACCCAGACCGACTATGTCGCGCTGTCGGAATTCTTGGCCCTCAATCGGCTCCGTGTCCTGCGCTATGACTATAGCAACCATATTGGACAAAGCGATGGCGATGTCCTTCAGACCACACTCCGAGGCATGCAAGCCGATCTGCGCACAGTTCTCGAATTCGCGCATACGACATGGCCCACGGCCTCGCTCGCCATCTTGGCCGAAGATGTCGCGGCCCGGGTCGCCCTGAAAGTCGTCACACAACATCCTGCAGCTCATCTGCTTTTGCTGGCCAACCCGGTGCTCGATATTCAAACCGCACTGTCGACCGGGCATCACCATGACCTTCTCGCCGACTACCGGCACGGCCTCAGACGCGGCAGCGGGAATCTGTGGGGCCTCAATATCAACCTCGATCAGTTTTTAGGCAATACTATCGCCGGCCACTATGACACGCTGGCCACAACGGTGGCCGATCTGTCTGCCCTGACGATCCCGTTGGTTATCCTCAACTCTCCGTCAGCGGACTCCTCGATGCGGCATCCTTTTCCAAGCCCAGACAAATCGCTTCGAGCCTTGCGGGCAATGCCACGCACAATCTCGATCCCCAGCGCATTATCCGTGACAGGCCGTACCTTCGACACCCGCTTCATTGCATCGTTCCACACGCTATTTACAGAGATTGCTCGCGTGTGCGCCGCCGGGGACTCGCCGCCGGCCATGCATACGCCGACCGGCCATGATATTTCCAAACAATATCTCCTGGAACGTGAGCGCATTCGGATTCGCCACCATGTCTCGCAGTCGACCCGAGACGCCTTATGGATCGCACATCTTGCTCAGCTTCCGCAGTTGGACACCCTGCATCACCATGTGCGACTGCTTCAAGACCTGTATCAGCAGGCTCTTCCGCTTGAACCTGGCATGCGCATCCTGGATATCGGATGCGGCGAAGGCGCGTTCGCGCACACTCTCGTCGTCAATCGCATGTATCACCAGCTCCACGCATCGCATGCGCCACAGCGCCCCATACAGTACCTTGGAATCGACCGTTCCCAGGAAACGATATCCTCCGCGGAACAGGCCTTCACAGCGCTGTATCAAGAATTGCAATCGATGTTCCCCACCGCCGCCGTTCCGGCAACCGCGGTGACGGCTGAATGGGATATCCGCCTCCCCACCACACCCGATTCTGCCGACCGGATCGTGAGTCATCTCTCCCTGTCATTTGCCGCCTCTCCGCTCACCTTTCTGCGACAGGCCGTCAGGACGCTCACGCAAGAAGGACATCTCATCGTGACATGCCTGCAGCCGCACACAGACCTTGCCGGGCTCTATCGTGAACAGCTGCATCGCGCCGGACAGGATGAGCTGTCTCCGGCCGCTCAAATTTTCCTCCACTATCTTGGCCGGCTGCATGAAGCCATTCGCCACGGACTACTGCACTCCTTTGACCGCGAGCAACTGTCCGATCTCTTGACTCATGCCGGAGCAACTCCGCTTCGAATTGTACCGGTCCTAGATGGGCAACTCCTTCTCGCCACAGCCAGCAAGGGAAAATCCGCTGGCTGAAACGGCAATCGGTGTGTATACTCCCTCCTGATACCAAACATCCTCTTCATCCCCAATCCCTTAACCGCGCACCTGGGAAAAGAGGAAGTACGACCATCTCTCTGGATCGATATGACGACCCCGCCTCTTCGCCAGGCCGCCGCGTCACCCATCGTATTCACCCCGCTCCAGCGGCTGACCAGGTTTGCCCAGGATATGGGGACCCTCACCGACCGCACCGTTATTGCCGAACGCATCCTCGTCGAACTCTGCAACGCCACCTCCTCCTGTCAAGGCGCGCTTTACCTGCTGGATCGTGAACATGATCGATATGACCGCGTGATGACCGTCGGCAGCCAGAATACCTCGGCTGCAATCGCCTCTTTTGCCCCGACTCACACGCTTGTGCAATCGCTCACCCACGAACAGTCTATTCTCTCGACCGCGGATATCCCGCCGATCAAGCCGGAATTAGCCGACGCCTTACAGGCCGCTCACTCGTCACTGGCGATTGCGCTGCTTAACAAAGGCCGATTGATCGCCTTTGCCCTGCTCGGCCTTCTCTCGCACCAGCCGCTCGATCATGACGACGGACGGGACCTCCTGCTCGCTCTGGCTCAGAGCGGGGCCAACGCTCTGGATTCCATTCTAGTGAACGACGATCTCCACCAGTCTCAAACGCTGATGCGCCGCACGGACCGGCTGCGCTCATTGGAAACGATCGCCGGCGGATTTGCCCACGAAATCAGGAATCCGCTCACGTCGATCAAAACCTTTATCCAGCTGGCTCCGGAACGAAAGGACGACACAGAATTTATTCGTGACTTCAGCCGCATCGTACTCGACGATGTGCACCGAATCGAGCGGCTGATTCAGGAAATTCTGGACTACGCCCGTTATATGGAGCCGAAGCTGACGGATGAGGATCTCAACGAAATCGTCACTTCCTGTCTCTATTTCATCGAAGTGAAGGCAGACAGCAAACTGATCAAGATTGAAAAACAGTTGGCCTCCGGGCTTCCTCGTGTCATGTTAGATCGTCAACAAATAAAACAGGTGCTCTTGAACATCTTGCTGAACGCGATCGATGCCATGGGAGATGGTGGCGGGCGACTGAAGGTGCGAACTCACCGGCTAGTAAAACCGGGAGCGACCGCGTGGACGCAGATTGAGATTGAAGATACCGGCGCCGGCATTTCCAAGGTCAACCTTGAACATATCTTCGACCCGTTCTTCACAACGAAACACACGAGCGGCGAGCATACGGGAACGGGGTTGGGGTTGACGATCGTGCATCAGATTATTCAAGAGCATCACGGTGAAATTCAGGTCGAGAGCACCGAGGGGGTGGGAACCATGTTTTCCGTGAATCTTCCAGCCCTCCCGATAGACTAGGAGTACGGTGGAAAGTCCAGCCATGAAAAAACGCGTTCTCTTGATCGACGACGAAGCCCGCGTCCGAACTTCGCTGAAGATGGTGCTTGAGCCCAGCTACGAAATCTTCCAGGCCGCGGATGCGCAGGAAGGCCTTGATACCTTCAGAAAAGAAGGGCCCGATCTGGTTCTGCTCGATGTCATTCTCCCGGGCACCGACGGATTGGCCGTGCTGGAAACGCTTCGGGCAGAAAGCCGGATAACTCCAGTGATTATGCTCACAGGCACGAAATCCGTCAAAACCGCCGTCGATGCGATGAAGCTGGGCGCCGCCGACTATTTATCCAAACCCTTCGACGTCGAAGAATTACGCATTGTCGTCGACCGGGCGCTCAGTTCGCAGGCGCTCGAACGCGAAGTGAAACAGCTCAGGGCGCAAGTCGTCCAGCGCTATGCCTTCCACAACCTCATCGGCAAGAGCCAGGGGATGCAGGAAATCTACGCGAAGATCGAGCAAGTCGCGGACAGCCGGACCACGGTGCTGATTACCGGCGAAAGCGGAACCGGAAAAGAGCTCGTCGCAAAAGCCCTTCACTACAACAGCGGCCGACGCGATCGCCCCTTTATTGCGCTGAATTGCGCGGCCCTTCCGGAGACGCTCATTGAGAGCGAACTGTTCGGCCATGAAAAAGGTTCCTTTACGGATGCTACCGCTAGACGTGTCGGCCAGTTTGAACTCGCCAACACTGGCACCTTGTTTCTAGACGAAATCGGCGATCTCAGCGCCATGACCCAGGCCAAGCTTTTGAGAGTTCTCCAAGAACGGGAGTTTACGAGGATCGGCGGCGTCCAATCGATCAAGGTCGATGTCCGGATCGTTGCCGCGACTAACCGAAATCTTGAAGAGATGGTGCGCAAGGGACAATTCCGAGAAGATCTGTACTACCGCATCAATGTCATTTCGCTGTTTCTCCCTCCGCTCCGAGAACGTGGCGAAGATATTCCCCTGCTCGCCAAGCATTTCTTGGCCAAGCGAGTTGAGGAAGAGAAACGTCCGCACATCGAATTCGGAAAAGAAGCGCTGGAAATGCTCACTCGCTACCCTTGGCCAGGCAATGTCCGTGAAATGGAAAATATTATCGAACAAGCCTTTATCTGGTCACAGAATTGCCCCCAGATCACCCAAGAGCATTTGCCGACTATTCTGAAAAGCGACTCGCGATCATCCTCACTCCGCGACGATACGCTCGCCGGCCGTATGTCGCTCGAAAAAGCTGTCATGGAATTCGAGCGCGAAATTATCCTCGATGCACTAAAGCGAACCAACTACGTCCAGACCCATGCCGCCAATCTCTTAGGAATCAGTCGGCGCATGCTGAAATACCGAATGGATACCTTAGGAATCGGTCGACCGGACAATGGGAGCAGTCAAGAATCAGAGCCACCTGTGCAGGAATAACACATCCATTTATATCTACCGCGTTATTTTCAACACAATCGCCTCTCTCCCCCACCCACCCTCTACGTAGTCAAACGTTCAAGCAATCTACATATAGACTTTCTACGTAGACACCCCCCTGCGGATTGCCATCCCAAGTAAGCACCTGAAAAGGAACGAGTATTGCTTGACAGGTTATATAGTTGGGGGTACATGAGCATTATGAATACAATAATTTCTCAACCCGGATCCCAAACAAAGCCAACGGTTCTGATCGTGGATGACGAAGCCGGACCGCGCGATGCGCTCAAAGTCATCTTGCGGCCATTTTTTAACATCCATTCGGCCGATAACGCACAGGCCGCCCTCGACGTCTTGAGGCATGAATCCGTCGATCTCATTACACTGGATCAGAAACTCCCTGATCGCCAGGGCATCGACCTTCTGCAAGATATTAAACAGGATCATGCCGATATCGAAGTGATCATCATTACCGGCTATGGAAGCCTCAAATCCGCGATGGAAGGCATTCGGCATGGAGCGGCGGGCTATCTACTCAAGCCATTTAATATCACAGAACTAATTTCCCTCATCAGCCAAACCCTTGAGAAAAAACAACGCTTGGATCTTCTCCGGAAAGTCCTGAACAATTCGACTGCTTTATGGGCCGGCGATGCAGAGGGACAACGTGCCTGGGACGCGCTCAGAATCAGCTATTTTTCAATTGGAAAACGAGAGGAGCAAGATGGCTCGCCAGGATCAGACAGTCTTCTCCCACTGCTCTTAGATCTCATGGAAGCCAAAGACCGGCAATTGCTGAATCATTGCAGCCGCGTCAGCTTCTACGCCACGTTGCTCGCCAATCGCCTCAGCCTAACCCTGGAAGAACAAAAGTCTTTGGCTATTGGAGCCTTTCTGCACGACATCGGCAAAGTCAGCCTTCCCAGCTATCACTTTTTAGAGGAGCTGCTCCT
The DNA here is from genome assembly GCA_022226955.1 of Nitrospira sp. Lineage (NCBI taxonomy): Bacteria > Pseudomonadati > Nitrospirota > Nitrospiria > Nitrospirales > Nitrospiraceae > Nitrospira > Nitrospira sp. The sequence goes on along the minus strand of CP092079.1, from coordinate 697,497 downwards.
CCCGCCTGGAGAAAGCGCCCTTTCAAAAGAGCATTGCGAGACAGGTGCGCGGATGATTCTCCCCCTGGGATATCCAGCCGAGGTTGGCCAGGTCATTTCCTATCATCACGAGCGGTGGGACGGATCGGGGTATCCGCATGGGCTTCAAGGAGAAGGAATTCCTCTGCTGGCTAGAATTGTCAGTATTGCCCAGACGTTCGATCATCTGACGGCGGAAGCCCCAGGGCGGTCGCCGCTCTCGGTTGATCACGCCATTCAGCAAATCGCGCTTCAGGCCAACACGTACTTCGATCCTATGTTGGTGGATCAATTTGCCCAGGTCGCATCCGAATGTAAGGCGTCGCTTGCAGCAATGGCCATTGCGACTACATCGACCGGCGTCTCCAGCTTGTAGAAGACACGCTGTCTAGACTCGTCATTCCCCCGCATCGGCAATAAGTTCCGCAGCCGTTTCTCGAACTTTCTTCGTCACGGTCAGTCCGCCTAACATTCTAGCAATTTCGTTCTCTCGTCCTTGCCCAATCAGTGGGCGCACGGCTGTCACCGTTCGATGCCCCTCCTGCGACTTCTCGACACAGAGGTGATGCTGCCCCTGCGCGGCGACTTGAGGCAAGTGGGTAATACAGAACACCTGATGATAGCGGCCTAATCCGCGAAGGCGCTTGCCAATCGCGGCAGCCACCGCCCCGCCTACGCCCGTATCGATCTCGTCGAAAATCAGCACGGGAACTCGATCCCGCTCTGCCAGTACTGTTTTTAATGCGAGCATCACTCTGGACAACTCCCCGCCTGAGGCAACTTTTGAGAGAGGCTTCGCAGGCTCCCCTGCATTCGTCGAAAGGCGAAACTCCACCTGATCAATCCCGTCAGGACCGAACTCCGACTCGGCGCCATCGGCGGTCACATGAATCTCAAAGACCGTCTGCCCCATTTTCAGCGCCTCAAGCTCCTGGCGCACCACTTTAACCATGCGCTTGGCTTCCTCACCGCGCTTCAGAAACAATTGCCTCGCCAGCAACGCCAAGCCGGCCGCTTGCTCATGCACACGTTGCTGCAACTTAGCCAGCTGTCCATCGGAGTCTTGCAACTGCTCTAACTCATCCTTGATCTTTCGATGAGCATCCAGCACTCCCGCCAGCGATCCGCCAAACTTCTTTTTCAGTTTCTGGATGACCGCCAGACGATCCTCAATCACACCCAGCCTTGCAGGATCGGCTTCGACTCGCTCAGCATAGTCGCGCAGCTGCCCGGCCATCTCCTTCAACACCACTTTCGCTTCAACCGTCAATCGAGTCAACTCCGCGACCGTGGAATCAATCTGAACCAGTTGCCCCACGGCACGCTCGGTCAGTGCCAGTTGCGCCAAGATACCCTGCCCTTCCGCATTCATCCGTTCCAGCGCCTCAGCAGCCAATGCGCCAATCTGTTGCGAGGAACTGAGCCGGCGCCGCTCATTGTGCAGCTCTTCATCCTCTCCCTCGCGCAACGCCGCTTCATCCAATTCAGCGCATTGGAACCGCAGTAACTCTTCCCGCTGCACCCGGTTCTGGGATTCACGAATCAATCGATCGCGCTCCTCGCAAGCCGCCTTCCAATCCTCATATCCTTGCCGATAAGCGGCACAGCGCTCCTGAAGATTGCCAAACGCATCCACGACACTACGCTGTGCCGCCGCGGCCAACAGCGATTGCTGATCGTGCTGCCCGTGCAGGTCGACGAGCGTGCCGCCGAGCTCTTCCAAGACATGCAGCGAGCTCATGACTCCGTTTAAGTAGACTCGATTGCGCCCGGATCGGGCAATCACCCGCCGCACAATCAATTCTGAATCTGCGGTGCCCAGGATTCCTTGATCGCGAAGACGGGCTTGGAGCGGATGGTGATCGGGCAGGCGAAATGCCGCCTCAAGCGAGGCTTCCTCCGTCCCAAAACGAATCTGGTCGGCGGACGCTCGTCCGCCGACCAGCAGGGCAATGGCATCAATGAGAAGGGATTTTCCGGCGCCTGTTTCTCCGGTGAGAACGGTAAAGCCAGGCTCAAACCGCAGACTGAGCTCTTCCAGAATGGCGAAATTGACGATGCGCAGCTCGGTGAGCATGGCTGCGTGCGTGCGGACGCGCTACGCGGTCCCCGCGTGCTGAGCCAGCAAGGAATCGATCGTTTCTTTGAACTGACGTTTCGGCCGCGCCCCCACCAACTTTTCGACAACCTGACCGTTCTTGAAAAACAGAATGGTCGGGATACTCATCACTTGATACCGCCCCGCAACTTCTGGGTTTTCATCGGTATTCAGCTTCAGCACTTTCAGTTTCCCGGCATATTCCTTCGAAAGCTCATCGACAATCGGCGCCACCATCTGGCAAGGCCCGCACCAGACCGCCCAAAAGTCGACCATGACGAGATCACTCGACTTCATGACCTCTGCGTCCCAGGTGGAATCTTCAACTTTTAATGTATCACCAGCCACGTCCGGAACCTCCTTCAGCTAAGATGCCGACGATAAGAATCAAGAAATGCATCGTACCCCACCCTTATTTAGGGTGTCAAATGAGCGCCTGACGCCTCCACCCATGAAACAATCCTCTGTCTCCAGCGATCAGAATACCGAACGCCACAGGAACGGCTCTCTCATTGCCCAGGAATTCCACCCGTCGACGCACCGGACTGCGACCGTCCGTAAGGACCAGTCGGCGAGGCCCATGGCAAGCCGCGCTCGCCCCACAACAGCGGGCTCAAGATTGATCGCATCACCTGGGTTCCAAAATTCTCGGTCCAGCCGATACCGGTCAAGTTCAACATGAAGTTGTATTGTGCCCGATCCGGAAACTGAAGATAGAACAGGCCAAGCGACCAGCATTTGCATGGGTTTTGATACAAGGCGACCACATCATACTCAGGACTCTTCTTCGTCTTGAGATCGTAGTACCCTTTCGCGCCAATCGTCCATCCCCAGGGAGTCCTGAACCCGCCGCCCGCCGTCGCAAACTGGATCTCAGAAGTCGGAGCATACACTTCATTGAATGAAATGGGATTCCAGATATCGCCCCGCCGCGCGCGATTGCCGTCCCTGGAATACCGCTGTCCGACTTCGAGATACCAATTGGTCGATTCTTGAACTCGGAGATCCGTATTCCACTGGCTCAACTCCCCTCGATAGGGATCGAAAAAGGCATCGACGGTCAAATACTGATTGATCGATGGTCGCTGCATCCCGGCGCTTCCGGCTCCCCGCCCGAACGCCTGATCGGCCAGTTGCGCTTGCGTGAATTGCGGAGCCGTATTGCCGATGACAGCCCGCATCCATATGTCGGAGAATTTTCTCCCTTGAATCGCGACGGTGGCAGGCTGCAACGGCTGCGTGAGGGAGCCCAGCGCCGGCGTCGCGCCCGGGCCGAAATCGCGGGCTCTCGTTTGGACGGCTCCGGCATGGTAACTCTGCGCGATGGTCAGATCGAGCCAGTTGAAGGTATTCGTTCCATCATGCTCTAGTAAGCGATTGCGCAGCGCATAGGTCAGCAGATTCTTCTTCGGCAGGTCGTCGATTTGATCGATCTGCGCGATCTTCGACTGGTCGGTTCCCGGCACATATTCATACATGACGGTCGGTTCAATCGTGTGAAGAAGACTCCCTCCTCCACCCAGCCCAAACCTGCGGCTCAACTTCGACGTGGCATCGACTCCCGCCCAGAAGGTCTCTCGATGGAGTGAGGCATCGGATTGCACGCCACGCGTATAGTAGACTTCGCGGAACTTCGCCTGCGGCGTCACGCCCACGATATGTCCGAAGTCAATGACCTCCGTAGAAATCCCTGGCACGACATTCACGCGATTTAACGTGAACCCCTCTTCGCGATAAAAATTGACGAAGTCTCCTTCCATTCCAAACAAAAACGGCGAGTTGAAGAGCGGAACATTCGGCAAGGTATAACCCGTCTCCGGCAAACGCTGAAAGGTATCTTTCCCTCCAAACTGCAGCGGCTGCATGTATTGGCCGAGGATGTACGCATTCCCGTACGGCAACCGCTGATTCAACAACACGTTCGACTCATTGCTGGGCAAGGCCCGCTGGGCGCCGGAGTTACTCAACTGCTGAAGGTAATTGGGGTCGGTGACAAAATTGAGGTTCCCCCGCAACAACAGCGTGTCGGTAAACTGCTGCGTGTGTGCCCCGGCGATCATCGCACGCGCGCGCTTCACATCGTTACTGGTCTGATCCACCCCGGTGACGTTCGGCAGCGAGGTCTGCTGCAAATAACTCACATACCACTGCCCCCTGGATTTCTCATCGATCACATAGCGATACTCAAAGTCGCTTCCATACCCGAGCTTGCTGTAGTACGACGGGGCAATGGTCAAATCCTGACTCGGGTTAATCGCCCAGTAGAAGCTGTCCTGAAAATGGACGCCAAAGCGGCTATCGAAGCCCACCTGAGGAACCAGAAATCCGCTCCGCCGGTTCGACAAGGGATAGGTGATCGTCGGGAACGGCACGACCGGCACATCCGCGACGCACAACCACGCTCCTTTTAAGGCCAGCGTGTCTCCGACGTTCAAATCCATATCCTTGAACTTGAAACGCCAGGCCGGCATCTCCCCATCCTGCGCATCGCAATTGGTAAACTCACCCTCTTTCACGCGGTAGTGATATTCGGAAAACCGCTGAAGCAGGCGTCCGCCCACGAGCGTGTTGGACTGTGGCACATAGAGCTGTCCGTGCGTAATGACGCCCGCCTCGGTATTCACATTGAAATCCATCCGCTCCGTCGTCACATCGGCCTGCGGATCGGTTAAATGCACATGCCCCGATGCGCGCACCAGGCCGGTGAGGGCTTCGATCGTCACGTGGTCGGCCGTCAGCCGCATAGCGCCTTGCTGGATCACCACGGACCCATCCGCCTCGTACACATCTTGGTCTTGACGATAGTCGATTCGATTGGCGGTCACATCGAGGGGAGGAGATCCGGATGCCGGCGTGCTTGGAGCAACAGACTTGGATTTCGCCCAGACAAAACAGGGAAGACACAGGAGCAGAACGGTCACAAGAACACAAAGCCTGTCCGCTGTCCATGCCCGTCTACGCACCATGCTAACCCCTGAGCGGAGACAAGCCACAGCCACGGACCAACGCTTTGACTTCGCCCACCAGCATGAGCGATCCTGTCACACAAATGAGATCTTGTGCGGTCGCCAGCGCCCTGGCCAACACAAGCGCATCCGCTGCGGATGGAGCGGCATGATACTGGGGAAACTGGGTTCCAACGGCCTCCCGTAATTCCTGCACCGACGCCGAGCGGGCCATATCCACCTGTGTCAGCACAACTTCAGAAACTAGCCGGTGCAGCGGCTCGACGAAACGCGCATGATCCTTGTCGCGCATCATGCCCAGGATAAGAATCACCCGAGACTCCGGCCGCATCGCGCGCCACTCCGTCAAATATTCAGCCAGCACGTGGGCCGCAGCCGGGTTGTGGGCCCCGTCAAGCAAGAGCACCGGCCCTCGCTCCACCACTTCCAACCGCCCTTCCCACGGCACCGACTTCAGCCCTCGCCGCACCGCTTCGTCCTGAACCGATAGCCCCCGCCCTTCGACCGCATCGAGCAACGCAATGGCGCATGCCGCGTTGTCCAGTTGATGCCGTCCGATGAGCGCGCAGGTCAATCCATCGAGCTGCCTGGAATACCCGCGATAAGAAAACTCGTTCGGCCCTGTCCCGGCAGCACGAAAGTCCTCGCCCAATCGCGCGAGCGGCGCTCCGCGATCCGCCGCTGTTTTACGAATCACCTCCCAGGCCGGCCCGTCGATGCGGCCCACCACGACCGGGACACCGGGCTTGATAATCCCGGCCTTCTCAAACGCAATCGCTGCTTCGGTCGCACCGAGATGTTCCTGATGATCCAATGCAATCGTGGTAATCCCGCAGGCCGCTGGCTCCACCACATTCGTCGCATCGAACCGGCCGCCCAACCCGACTTCCAACACCGCCACATCGACGCCGGACTCGGCAAAATGGAGGAACGCCATCGCCGTCGTCAGCTCGAAGAATGTTGGCGTCAGACCGGACGGCACACTCGCCTGAAGCCGCTCAGTCAGCTCCGCTACCTGTTCTTCAGCGATCATGGCCTGATTGACTCGAATCCGTTCACGAAAATCGACGAGATGCGGAGAGGTGTACAATCCCACGCGATAGCCAGCCGCCTGCAACATGGCCGCTGCCATTGCCGCCGTCGATCCTTTGCCGTTCGTGCCGCCGATGTGCAGACTTTTGAACCGCCGCTCGGGATGGCCCAGCCGGCTCAACAGCGTCCGCATGGTCTCAAGCCCCAGCTTAATGCCATGCTTCTGAAGCCCGTAGAGATACTCAATCGCAGATGAATAGGTCATGAACTGGGCCGGGCAGGGATACACCGCACTAGAAATGTGCAACGAGAGTGCTGAGTGTCTCTTTCAACTGTTTGCGCTCGACGATCATATCGATCATCCCATGTTCGAGAAGAAACTCCGCTCGCTGAAACTGATCGGGCAATTGCTGCTTGATCGTCTGTTCGATCACCCGGGGGCCGGCAAACCCGATCAAGGCCTTCGGCTCGGCAATGATGACATCGCCCAACATCGCGATGCTGGCCGTCACTCCCCCGAACGTTGGATCGGCCAGAATAGAGATAAACGGCACCTTGGCTTCACCCAGCTTCGCCACGGCCGTCGACGTTTTCGCCATCTGCATCAAGGAGAGGATGCCTTCCTGCATGCGCGCGCCGCCTGAGGCCGTCACTAAGACCACAGGGAGCTTCTTTTCCAGCGCACGATCCACCGCCCGGCAAAACTTTTCCCCAACAACCGATCCCATGCTGCCGCCCATAAAGCTGAAGTCGAACACACAGAAGACGACCGGCTGCCCCTCGACCAACCCTTCCCCGATCATCAACGCGTCTTTGCGCCCAGTCTTTTCCTGCTGCGCCTTCACCCGGTCTTTATAGGATTTTGCATCTTGAAAATTCAGCGGGTCCTTCGCTTCCAACTCCGGATCCCACTCCTTGAACGTCCCGAGATCGACAAGCAACGCAATCCGTTCCATCACAGAGATGGGGAAGTGGTAGTCGCACTTCGGGCACACCTTGTTATTTCGATCGACTTCCTTGCGGTAGACAATTTCCCGGCAGTGGTTGCACTTGAGCCACATCCCCTCGGCCACTTTGGACCGCGGCGGCACTTCAGAGACCGTCGTTTTCTGCTTTTTGAACCAAGCCATAGTCGCATCCTCTTGCTCAGACCAGTACTTCCGAACATCCGTGCCATGCGCTCATCGCACGGGATTGCAGAATACCATAGCCATCGAAACGATTCACGCGCAATTCGTTGGAAGACAATTCAGCAGGAACGGAAACTAGAGGCCATCCGGAGAGAGAATCAATCGATACAACATCCACAACCCAAGTCCGACACTCCCCAGGCTCGCTACTCCTTGCACCGCGAAGAATGCCCGCTGGCCGATCGCCCGTGAATAGATGACCGGCACACTCAACGTTAGCCCGATCATCAGCATCCCGCCGATTGAACCGAGACCAAACACCGCAATGTAGAGCAACCCCTGGCTGATACCGCTCGTGCTCGACACAATCACCAACATCAACGCGGCCGACCCGGCTACGCCATGGGCCATGCCAATCAGGAGCGGGCGGAGCGATTGCCTGGCCCAATGCGGATGGACATGATCCTCACGCCGGCGATGGCTATGTAAATGCACATGCGGCTCGCCGTCATGCACGTGACGATGCAGATGCCACCGCTCACGGAATAGCTTCAGAGCCAGCGTGCCGCCGAGGACAACAAGCAATAGCCCCACGCCGCTTTCAGCCATCAGGGCAACCGATTCAGGAATATGAACGCCGGACACAAGCACCGCAGCGCCGACCAGCATCAGGGTCAGCGTATGCCCAACTCCCCACCACAGTCCCACCAGGCCGGAGGCTCGCACGGAGGGACGTTCCGCGAGGACGGTGGACACCGCGGCCAAATGATCGGCATCGAGCGCATGGCGCAGCCCGAGTACAAATCCGACTGTGAGAAAGGTGAGAAGGTTCGACTCAAGCATGAGATGGTTTACCGGCGAGGCGCTCAAACATCAGCTGTGCCGGAGAAGATCACCCGCCACGAGCATGCATTTCCAAATGAGGATCGCCACGGAGTTGATCGATCCCGATCAGCTTGCCATTGCGCAACCCGACCTGCTCCAACGCCTTGCGCGATTCGGCGCCCCGCTCGCGCCGGCCTTGCCAGCCCGCGCCGATCAACTCGCGCATCTGGCTAGGGCTGGCGCCAGCTCGCATGGGCTGCCGAAGGTCGGTTCCCTTCGGCGCATAGAGACACAAATACCACATACCATCGGCGGTCACGCGGCTCCGGTCGCAGGTCGAACAGAACGGCTGCGTCGTCGAGGCGATGATGCCGAAGGTCGTTCCATCCGGCAGAAGAAACCGCTGTGCCGGCGCCGTCCCGCGTCCTGGCAAGGGGACAATCGGACCATAGTGCTGCGTCAAGACTTCCAAGATCGCCGCCTGCGACAGCACCTTCGCCATCGCCCAGTCGTTCGCTCCGCCGACATCCATGTATTCAATGAACCGCACTTCCGCCCGATAGTGCTTGGCGAATTCAATCAGCGCGACCAGCTCATCGTCGTTAAATCCGCGAATGGCCACTGTGTCGAGCTTCAGTCCCGTGAACCCGGCTCGCCCAACCGACTCAATCCCTTCAATGACACGCGCAAACTCATCCCGCCTCGTCAGTTGCCGAAAGCGCTCAGGACGCAGCGTATCCAAGCTGACCGTGACACGATGCAACCCCGCCTCATATAACTCCTGCGCATTATCCGCGAGCAGAATGCCGTTCGTGGTGAGCGCGATTTCAGCAATCCGCCGGTCTTGCAGTAGCAGGCGAACCAGACGGGACAAATCGCGTCGCAACAGCGGTTCGCCACCGGTCAGCCGGACCTTATCGACACCGAGGTCAGCGAAATAACCAGCGAGCGTCGCCATCTCCTCGAAGCTCAAGACATCTTCGCGCGGCAGCCAGACGTAGTCCTCTTCCGGCATGCAGTACTGGCAGCGCAGATTGCAGCGGTCCGTGACGGAGAGTCGCAGACTGCCCAGCGGGCGGCCATGCGTATCAAACACCTTGGAAGGAGAAAAGCTGTCAGGCAATTGGGACATGCGTGTTACTCATCCCTGTTACACACCACGAGAGACTATGGATGCTCTTCCACCCACACTTCCCCCTCGGGAGTATGTTCAAGCTTCCAAATGGGCGTGATCTGCTTTAGTTCATCAATCGCCCACTTGCAGGCGCGGAACGCCTCGGCCCGATGCTCGGCGCCGGCAATAATCAACACAATGTTTTCGCCGATGGTAATTTCGCCGTAGCGATGGATAATCAGCAACTCCAGAATATCGAAATCTTTCAATCCCCGTTCACGGATCTCGCGCAGCTTCTTCTCCGCCATTCCTTCGTAATGTTCAAAGGTGATGCTGTCGACATCCCGTCCTTTCGAGCGATCCCGGGCGATCCCCAGGAAGGTCGCAATCCCCCCGATCCGCTTCGATCGGCTCTTGACCCGGTCCAGCTCCCGATCGATGGAGAAATTCTCGCGCTGCACCCGAACAAGCTGACTCTCGTCTATCGGTTCCATATCTACCCACCTGCAAAGGGAGGCAAGAGAGCGATCTCATCGCCGTCCCGGATTTCCGTTTCCTCGTGAGCAATTTCCTGATTGACCGACACCAGAACCTTCTTCTTATGGATGAGTTCACCGATCTGCGGATACCCGCCATCGAGAAGCTCAACCAAATCTTTCACCCGCTTCCCATTCGTCAATGCCAGAGAGAGAGAACCCTGATTCCCAGCTAGCATCTTCGTCATGCCGAATAGCTTAATCGTGACCATAATATTTCAGTCCGGCCTCGTGTACGTCCCGGACTTCCCGCCAGACTTTGAGAGCAAACACACATCGCTGAAGCTCATCCCGCGATCGATCGCCTTACACATATCATAGATGGTGAGCGCCGCCACGGAGGCCGCCGTCATCGCTTCCATCTCCACGCCGGTCTGTCCCGTGGTCTTGACCGTTGCGAAGATATGGATGGCGCAGAGGCCTGCTTGGTTTGGCTGGGATTCTTCTTTGAAGGAGATGTCGACGCTGGTGATCAGGAGAGGATGACACATGGGGATGAGGTCCGGGGTCTTCTTCGCCCCCATCACCCCGGCGACCTGGGCTACGGCGAGGACGTCGCCCTTGGCGATCTTCCCACGCTGAATCTTCTCCAGCGTGGCAGGCAGCATCCAGACCGTTGCCTGCGCAGTCCCGACCCGTTCAGTCGAGTCTTTCGCGCTGACATCGACCATCCGCGCCCGGCCCGACTCGTTAAAGTGCGTGAACTCAGCCATTTAACTCAATGAATCAGCTGGTTATACATTGCGCCGACCGGTCATTATAGGAAGCGGTCGAAAACAGAGTCAATAGAAGAGAATCGGAGGAAACGCCTGGGAATCCCCTGCTCCGAGATACGCGCACCAAACTGTATGGCTCAGGCAGATGTGATCCCCACTCTGTGAATGTAAATAGCAATGGAACCCCACCCATGGGGGACTTGATACTCGACACACTGCCCGACTGCCGACAGCTTGACAGAGGAATACAAAGGACAGATATTGCGCGTAGATCACTGAGACAATTCGAGGCGAACTACACAACGCGCTTATCCAAATGGTGAACGGCTCACTTAATAGTTGGGCATGAACCAATGACCACGGCGTCGAACTTCACAGCTGAACTTGAGGCGAAGGTTGCTCAGCAGCTCAAGTCGCAGCGCGTAGGCTACTTACTCGGCGCGGGCTCGTCGTACCTCAACAACAATGGATACCCGCTCGCGTTTCAGCTATGGGACAAGATCAAGGGCAGAATCTCCGACGAGGCGAAGCGTAAGGAGATTCAAGATAAACTCGACAGCGGCGCTAACGGTATCGAGCACGCCTTGGACTTGCTTGACGACGGGGGAGCGAACGACACATCCTATCGCCACTTGGTAACAAAGGCGATCGCTGAGATCTTTATATCAATGGCTCCGCCACTGGATCTTCACGCGGAGTTCGTTAAACGAATTGCTCAGCGTGGGGAGCCCCTTACTAAGGTCTTCAGCCTCAACTATGATCCGTTGATCGAACGAGCCGCATCGGTGGTGCGAGTGCGCTTGATTGATGGGTACACAGGGGCCGAGCACAGCTATTTTGACCCGGCCGTGTTTGAGGAGCGTATTGGACGCATCCGTGGGACACACAGGAGCAAGCAGTTCGAAGAGACTGTGAAGCCCATACATCTGTTAAAGCTTCATGGTTCTCTGGGGTGGTATGAATGTCCGACAAACGGGATTCGTCGGTGCGGGTTCAGCGCGGCACCGCCCGCTAGCGCCAAGCGCCTCATGATCCCACCTCAGCGGAGAAAGGCAGCGGACACCATGAACCCGCCGTATTCCGCGCTCTGGTCTGCGTTTCGCGGTTGCCTTGGCCAGAACGCCACTCCAATGAACCGGCTTGTCTGCATCGGATATGGTTTTGCCGATGAGCATGTAAACACGATCATCGATTCCGCGTTGGCAAGAACGGACTTCACGGTCTTAATGTTCACAAAGGCCCTTGCTGATCCCATCTGGACTAGATGGAGCGCAAAGACTAACGCGATTGTCGTTACCGAGAATCGCTGCGCCCTAAAGGGACAAATCGGTGCGGGTCATGCCGATCTCTGGAGTTTCGAGCGCCTGGCGAAGGAGGTTTAGCAGATGTCCACGTCAGCCAACACAGTGATCGGATACATTGTCGACGTTCAGGGCAGTCTACTCACGGCGACGCTTGTCGAAGACGAACAGGGACACTCTCCCACCGTCACGATCGGCGATGAAGACATCGCGGTCGGCCAACTTGGCTCCTACGTCGCAATCCGTCAGAACGCGGTCCACATCATCGCCATCGTCACTCGGATGACCGAACAAGAGGCGCTCGCCACGCCAACAATCGAGACTCCAGGCGAAGATACCGCGCGACTCCCCTTCGCAAAAAGGATCGCGCGCCTGACCCCGATTGGTTCAATCAAGGCTGATGGCCATTTTGATCGGGGCGTTGGACAGTATCCGACCACAGGGGCGGAGGTTCATGCTATTGGCTCGGCTGACATCGCCAAGATGTTCAACCGCTTCCAGTCCAAGGGCTTCTCAGTGGGAACGGTCGCGACTCACCCGTCGCTCAAGGTCTGCCTCGACCCATCCAACCTGTTCGGGAGACATTTTGCTATTCTCGGACAGACCGGGTCTGGAAAGTCCTGGACGGTCGCCGCACTCGTCCAGCGTGCGGTCGCTGTGATGCCACGTGCCCACATCATCATCCTGGACTTGCACGGGGAATATTGTTGGAAGCGTGAGGACGGCAATCGTCACTATGCTTTTGCCGACACAATCGTCCGTCATGTGGACGCAAGAGACATGGAAATTCCGTACTGGCTGATGACGTACGCGGAACTCTGCGATCTGTTGATTGACCGCACCGAGCAAGCGGCACACAATCAGACAGCGTTCTTCCGTGACACGCTTCGACGACTCCGCGATAAGGAGAAGACGTCGCTGAATCTCAACCGAGTAACCGTTGACACCCCAGTGTTCTTCTCACTCGAAGAACTTGTGACCACCGTGCGTGCCAAGAACATTGAAATGGTCCAAGGAGCGAAGGGACCCAAGCAGGGGGATATGTTTGGCGACTTCGACCGTTTCCTTGTCCGCCTTGAAAGCCGCATGAACGACGTGCGGTACGACTTTCTCTTGAAACCGAAGGTGCGAACGAACTCCGCTTCACTAGTTGGAATGTTGCGGGATTTCGTCGGACTTGGCTCGCAGAAAGCCGCCGTCACAGTTATCGACCTATCCTCGGTCCCCTTCGACGTGCGGCCCACCGTCTCGGCACAGATCGGTCGCCTGGCCTTCGAGTTCAACTACTGGAATCCAAAGTACCGCGAGTTTCCCATCCTCCTGATGTGCGAGGAGGCTCATGCATACATTCCGCGCGCGAGCGAGAGCCAGTTCGCGGGATCCCGTAAGTCGATGGAGCGGATCGCGAAGGAAGGACGCAAGTACGGGGTCGGTCTTGCCGTCGTGAGTCAGCGGCCCCACGAGGTCTCCGAGACGGTTCTCGCGCAATGCGGCACATTTATCTGCCTGCGCATCACGAACCCGGACGATCAGGGATATGTGCGCAGCCTAGTGCCAGAGAGTGAAGGCGACTTAGTTAGCGTACTCGCGGGCTTGGGACGTGGCGAAGCCCTCGTCCTCGGCGAGGCAGTTCCATTACCCACACGCCTTCAGTTCGAAAAACCGAACCCCACACCCAACAGCGATGATATTGATTTCTACAAGAACTGGAAAGATGGTCCAACCGATCTCGACGTGGACGCAATCGTGAAGCGCTGGCGAAGCCAAGAGCGATAATCAGTGGACTCCAGGCAATGGTGACATTCTGAGTTTCTAGAAACATGAATCGGTTGGAAGCCAACCGCAAATCTGAATATCCTCATTTCTGGGCTTCCAATAAGTGAACCAGGCTGAAACCTTGAGTACCTGTTGGATTTGCACGTACACTAGCCTTCCGGTTGAGTACTGAGACCACCGTGCTACGCTGCACAGGTAATCTGCAACAGACTTATTTGTTTGGCGCCTTGAGAGAGAAAACATGCCCAATCTCAACGTCACTGAAATCAAAGCGTTCGTACCCTCCAAAGACTTCGCGCTATCAAAACAGTTCTACAAGGATCTTGGTTTCACCATGGCGTCGGAGGGTGGGGGCATTGCCTACTTTCACTTTGGCCATGTGAGCTTCTTGCTACAAGACTTCTGCGCAAAGACATTCGCAGAAAATTTCATGATGCATATCCTGGTCGAGGATGTTCAATCATGGTGGGATCACGTTCAAGCAAGTGGCGTGCTGGCGAAATACGGAACGCGAGTCACCGCCCTAGAAGATCAGCCGTGGAAAATGCGGGATTTCTGTCTTTACGATCCGTCTGGTGTGTTGTGGCGTATTGGTCAAAACATTGATTGAAAAACATGAGCTGAAGGTCGGTTCTTGACCTCGCACTTTATCGAGGATTGATATGACGGACAACGAGCAGGACAATCGCGTTGAGATCACTCCCTACCAAGCGGCGGGCGGGCTTGAGGGGCTCACGAAATTGGTGAACGAGTTTTATACCAACATGGATACGCTGCCTGAAGCCAAGACCATTCGGAGCATGCATCCGAAGGATCTCAGCGAGGCACGCAAGAAGCTGACGTATTTTCTCAGTGGCTGGCTGGGTGGCCCGAAGTTGTTTCAGCAGCATTATGGGCCGATCAACATTCCCGGCGTACACAAACGGTTTCCGATCGGGTACGAGGAACGCGACGCCTGGCTGCTGTGCATGCAGCGAGCTCTGGCTGACCAGCCATTCAGTACCGAATTGAAAGACTATCTCCTGACCGCCCTCAGCGTCCCGGCGGAACGAATCCGGCAAGTGAACGCTGGAGAGTTCTGACGACCATACTCGGCAGGCAGCGAGCAAGAAAGCCATGTCGCCGACTCCACCGCCATCGCCTAATAGGTCACTACAAACGGGAATTGCATGAACGACGATGCAAAACAGCCAGAAGAACACTGGTCGCTCTGGTGGCTCCGCACCGGCAAGTTTCACGAGTGGTTCGGCTGGATTGAGGCGCTGACTCTAACCTCGGTATTTGCTTCCGCCACGTTTAAGGTCAATCAGCCCCTGCTCAGGATGGTTCTTGGAGCGATCACGGTCATCTCCGCATGGAACGCATTTCATTGGGGTGTCGCGGGCCTATCAAGGTTCATGAGCGCCCAGCTTGCCTTCCAACGAATCCCGCGTCGTGCGAGAGCATCGCTTGCCTGGATTATTGGCACCGGCGCATCCATCGTCGTATTTCTTTCGCTCATTCCCGTGTTTCTAAGTCTTCTCGGGTAGCGCCTGACAATTCTTCAAACTGACATGAGGCGTTACAGGACCCACCGCCCGGCCATCTATCCGATTTGGCTGAATGTGATCGTAGCGACAGGCAGGGCATATTACGGAGCGGGCGGTATTTCGGCAATATAGACATCCCGTCGTCCGCCGGGCTGCCCCCACGTGCTGGTAAAGGCGACGAACCGGCCGTCCCGGCTGATATTCGCCATCGGCGCATCATAATACGATTGATAGACGCTGCGATGATGCGCGACGCGACGAACTCGTTGACTCCCATCCGTCGCCACTTGAAAGATTTCGTTATCGAACGCCGCTTGGACTCCTCCTCCGGCGTTAGAATACCGGCTCACCAGCGCCCAGGTTTCGTTATCCGCCAGCATCGAGTAATGGGCAGTCTGCGTATTAGAGGTGACATACCCAGGGATCAAGCTGACCGTGCTATGCGGCGTCTGCAATAACCGATAGACATAATCGTGATTGAACCCTCCCGTGAAGATCGTGCCATGCCCCGAATCATGGTGGAAGAAACCATCGACGCCCCAGGTCAGCGTCTCACTCGCGCCGGTGGCCAGCGTCACGATCTGGACATCCCCGGTTGTCAATACGACAGTCAGGAACTGGCCGGACTTATCCACCTGGACTTCATCGAGACTCGACACCATCTGGCGATAGAGGATGGTGTCCGTACTGCGCCGCCACACGAGATAGCCCACGTACTGGGCCGAGGAGTTTGTCAGCGTAAACGCAAAGACATCGTCGTCGAGACTCTTGGACATCTGATAGAGCGCGCCACCAGCAACGACATCGTTGGTGAAGTCTTTCACGAGTTGATACTGCCGGCTTGCGGCATTGAATGCCCATAACCGATGGGTATCGTTGTGGCCATAGATGATGTCGGGGTTCGTGCCGCTCCAGATCATATCGGACCGCTCCATCAACCAGCCGTTCGATGGAGGCGTCGCCAGCACTAATTTGTTACCGGCCAGCCGCTGCGTTTTATCGAAGGTGAAAAAGACGCTCCTGGTCACGCCATACGTCCCCACAACATGAATACGCGTCGCATCCGAATTGAAAACCGGCCAGTACGCATACTGCACTACGGTGCCCGTGTTGCCGTCCGCGCCATCGGTCAGCCGGAGAATCACGGAGTGAAACGTAGGATCCACTGCCTCCCGGCCCGCCTGCGGCAACGACGGCAGGGCCGGCTCCGGATAAATGCCAAAATCTGTTCTCAATGTTTCTATCGAGGCCCCGGTTCCGACCACCGGCCCCGTTGAAACCGCACCTCCTCCACTCTCCTCGCAACCCTGACTGCCTACGCACAATAGGAGAATGAGCCCTAGGATCGCCCACCGATGAGACCCCCGATAAACCTCCATCACAGACTCCTTCCAGATGTTTCATGTGTCTCCGGCCGAAATGCAAAAATGGTGCCTTTACCTGACCTCCACACATAGGAAACCTACTTCACGAGATTATAGGGGAGAAATGCGGTCTCAACCCACCCATAGTTATTCCCCGGCAAACATAAACGCATCGCATTGGCAAAGATTGGACAAGGCTGTTCGCATTCGTTCATAATTTTCTCAAGAATATATACCTACGATATTTAATTCATGCCGAAATCGTCATATTCCACTCCTCTCTTCTTACAAGCATGCTTCGGCTAGCTTTCACTATGCCCATTGAGCGACGGCCGTTTCATCGCGTGAACCAGCGAGCAAGAAAGCTAGCTGGGCCATACAACTTCAACTCTACTCCGACGTATCCCTCCTTCCTCCCCAAGGGTATGTTCCGGCTGCCTTTCCACTGCGCGCATTGAGCGACCGCCGCTTCATCGCGGGGGCCCAGCGAGCAAGAACGCCAACCGGGGCGCGAAGTCTCACTTTCCCCTCCACCTCTCCTCAAGGGTAGGCTCCGGCTGCCTTTCCCCGCGCGCATTGACCGAGCACCGCCAACAATTTCACATACAAATAATCCCTGGTGCGCGGGCAGCGAGCAAGAAAGGCGGCCGAAGCCTACCCACCCCTCCTTGACTCTTTGAAATCCGATCCCCGACAATGCCCGCATGTCAGCACACATCATCATCGAACGATTAGAGTTTCGCGGACGCTGCGGCGTGACCGCGGAAGAGCGGGCGAAGCCCCAGCCTCTGGCGGTGGATCTGGAACTGGAGGCGTCGCTCGATCCGGCAGGCCATTCGGACAATCTCGCCGATACCATCGACTATGCGAAGATTGCCCAACGCCTCGTTGAAATCGGCACGACACAAGAAGCCTGTTTACTTGAAACCATGGCGGAGCGATTTCTCGCCATGCTGTTTGCAGATTTTCCCATCGCGCACGCGAGCCTCTGGCTGCGCAAGCTGCACGCTCCCATCAACCAAGTCACTCGTTCTGTCGGCATCAGGATCGAACGAACCAGGCTGGCGCAGCAGTTGAGCCTGATCGAGCCGAAACCCGCCCCATTCCTCGTCGAGCAGCTTCACCGGCTCCCTAAAGGCCTGGCCCTGGATGTGGCGGCAGGAGGAGGACGGCACGCCTTGCACCTCGCGGCGCAGGGATATCAGATCGACGCGGTCGATCGCGACAGCGCCGCGCTCGCGCACTTTGCGGCAACTGCAACAAAACTCGGGCTCCTCTCGATCAAAACAACAGCTATCGATTTGGAGCAGCCCGCGCCATTCGATCCTGGCTTCGGACATGAGCGCTACGATGCGGTGCTAGTCTTCTTTTATCTGCATCGTCCGCTCTTGCCGTTCCTCATCGATGCGCTCAAGCCGGGCGGGGTGCTGATCTATGAGACTTTCACGATCGACAACTACACTCATCACAAACACCCGCGTCGATGGGAGTTCTGCCTGGCCCACAATGAACTGCTGCGTATGGCCTCGACGCTCCAGATCCTGCACTACGATGAGGGAGCCCACGACGGCGTAGAAGGCCCTCGCTCAACCTATACCGCGCAGCTCGTAGCCCAAAAACCTCTGCGACCGGCGCATCTCTCATGAGCCGTATCGATCTCCATCTGCATACCACTCACTCAGACGGCAGCCAGCCTCCCGCGGAGGTTGTCCGGCTTGCACATGAAGCAGGCGTCTCCGCACTGGCCATCACTGACCACGACATCACGACCGGCCTTCCTGAAGCCATCGCAGCGGGGCAAGCGCTCGGCATTGAAATCATCCCCGGCATCGAGATCAGCTCGCGGCACGGCGCCTCGGAACTGCATGTCCTCGGCTACTTCCTCAAATGGGAAGATGCCCAACTCAACGCACGCCTGATGACCTTGCGGGAAAGCCGGCACCGCCGCAATCCCAAGATCGTCGAACTGCTGCAAGCCGCGGGCATCGACATCACCTACGACGAGGTGCGGGCCGTCGCGGGGAGCGATTCGGTGGGCCGTCCGCATATCGCCCGAGTCCTGATGGACAAGAAGGTCGTGGCGACGGCCAAAGAAGCCTTCGACCGGTTCCTCGCCGACGGCAAAGCCGCCTATGTGCCACGCGACCTCCCTACCCCTGTCGAAGCGATCAGCTGGATCAAGGATGCGGGAGGGTTGGCCGTCCTCGCACACCCCACCTGGGTTAAGACGACGGAAGGCTCGCTGACAGACTTAGCCCGCCAGTTGAAAGAGCAGGGCTTGGACGGAGTCGAAGTTCATTACAGCACCCATACCCCTCGACAGACTCGCACCTATTTAAGCCTCGCCAAACAATTGGGTCTCTTAGTCACGGGCGGCAGCGACTTTCACGGGATGACTAAACCCGATATCGATGTTGGAATCGGGAAGGGCTCGCTGCATGTCCCAGATCATCTACTCCCGAAACTGAAGGACGCCCTGGCCAAACTCTAACTTGCATCTCAACTGATCTCGACTGCCTGATTCCCACTATTCATTGACTCTTCGGGCCTATCCGTTAGACTTTGGGCAGCGTCTCACTACACCTACCCATGACACACGCATCTGGCTGGCTTATTCAGTTCGCACTCGTCTCTTTTGTGGCCCTCTTCGCAGGGCCGCTCCTGAGCAAACTGCCGTTTGCCGAACACTTTCCCCTAACTGTCCTTGGACTAACGGGAGCCCAAACGATTCGTCTCGTTGTGGAAGGTACCGGCCTCCTCACGCTCTGGCTGCTGGCCTTTCACGCCTTTCGTCATATGCCGGACAATGGGAGAGGGTTTACATTTCTCCGTCGGATCATTCTTCCATTGACCACAATTCTTGTCCTCATTGTCGGGGACAAAACTATGCATGTCGTCGGACAGACACTGATTGAAGGCATCGGAACCCAGCAATACAGTCTCGCCTATGCCGCCACCCTGACGGTGGCCGGGCTCTGGCTGACCGTGGCTTGGCTCCTCAACATCGATACGCTCCATCACTTCTTCACCGCTCCTGCGCCGGCTCGACATCGGAAACGCGCGCCGCAGAGCATCAGCGACAATTATGATGCGTACGACAACTCCGATTCATCCGATCTCTCCGACTCGGCATCCGCGGATTCGCTCGATACTGAGTCGCCACCAGCCATGCTTGGACGGTACAAAGTTCTGAAGGAACTCGGACGCGGCGCCATGGGAGTGGTGTATCTCGGCAAGGATCCGACGATTCAACGATTTGTCGCCATTAAAACCTTGCGCCTGGACGAGGACGACGATGCGGACAAGATCCAGGAAGCGAAAGCCAGATTTTTCCGCGAAGCGGAATCGACCGGCCGGCTCACACACCCCAATATCGTGACGATTTACGATGCGGGCGAAGAGCAGGACCTCGGCTACATCGCGATGGAAGTCTTGGAAGGCACCGCGCTCAAACACTGGTCGCGCAAACCCAACCTGCTGCCTCTCGACAAACTGATTCCAATTGTTGCCACTGTTGCCGATGCCTTGGACTATGCCCACCAAGAAGGCGTCGTACACCGCGACATTAAGCCGGCCAATATCATGATCACCAAAGGCGCGACCGTGAAAGTCATGGATTTTGGCATTGCGAAAATGGCCTCGTCGGCGAAGACGCAAACCAATATCGTGCTCGGCACGCCCACCTATATGTCGCCGGAACAGATTGCCGGGAAAAAAGTCGACGGCCGATCCGATATTTTTTCACTGGGCGTCGTCCTCTTTGAAATGCTGAGCGGCCGCCCCCCATTCACAGCGGACAACTTATCCGCCTTGCTCTTTGCCATTGCCCATAATCCCCATCCCTCCATCAAGGTCATCCGCCCGGACATCCCTCCGGCCCTGCAACAGGTGCTCAACCAAGCACTCGAAAAAGATCCGGCCTTGCGGTTCCGGCGGGCGGCTGAGTTCGCTCAGGAACTGCGCGCGTGCCTGCAAGGCCAGGCCGTCTAGATTGAGATGCCGCTTACCGTCACCCATAGCGCACTCTCCGATGTCGGTCGCAGGCGTTCAGGCAACGAAGACCGGTATTGCACGGACACGACCTTAGGGCTCTTCATTGTCTGCGACGGCATGGGCGGCAGCAAAGCCGGTGAAATCGCCAGCGGCCTCGCAGTCGAAATCATCCATCGTCATATTAATGAAGCCTCGCAGAACTTTGCATTCCCCTTGATCGGCCAGTCCGATCCAACCGTTTCGCTCTCAGGAAACCGTCTTCTCAGCGCGATTCGCGATGCCAATCGCACAATTCATCGTGAGGGGAGCAGAAATCAGGACTGGGCCGGAATGGGGACTACCGTCGTCGCGGTACAGCTCACAGACCAGCTGATGTCGTTCGCCCATGTCGGCGACAGCCGTCTCTACCTGATTCGAGACCATGCCATCCATCCCCTGACCGCCGATCATTCCTGGGTAGCCGAACAGGTGCGCGCTGGCCTGATGACAGAGGCCGACGCCGAGCGATCGCCGCAGCGCAACATCCTAACGCGCGCCTTGGGAATTGCACCGGAGGTCGATATCACCCTCGGCGAGGCGGAGTTGCAGGCAGGCGACCGGCTGTTGCTCTGCTCGGATGGCCTGACCAAATACGTCGGAACACCGACCCTCCTCACTGTCCTCACGCAAACCGACGACATACGCAGCGTCTCTAAGCAATTGGTTGCCCTCGCCAACAATGCCGGTGGAGACGACAATACGACCGTCATCATCATGGCTGTTCATGAGGCCATGGAACCGCCGATCTGAAATCGAAGCTATCAGCGACGAGGCAGGCCACGACACGTCACCGACCAAGACCTCGCACGACCTTGGCTCGAGCAGTCTGAACTCTTGGAATAATATCGCTGAGCGATTGAGACGGAACGGCTAGTTTCTGAGGGTGAGTGCGCCTTTGGGCAAGGTCGCGTAGCACTTATCCGACACGTCCTGCGCATGACCCTGCAAGCACTGCAACATCTGCCCTTCTCCTGGTGGCACCGCACGGCAGAAGCGCTTCACATCGTTCGCACAAGCCAACGCATGACCGGACTGTTCCTTCCACCGCACGAGCTGCTGACGGACCATCGCCTGACAGAGAGGCGGAAGATGCTTGGCCCGTTGCTCCATGCAATGCCGGCGACTCTCGCCTTGCAGACTATCCGGACAGGCCTGTTGCAATTCGGCCTCGCACTTCATCTCGGCAATTTGCTTCGATCGAGAATCTGACGCGACTTCCAGTCCTCCCCCACCCTGCTCAGGTTGAGGTAACTCCGCCCCGTTGACCACAACTCGATGCGCTCCTGGAGCATCCGGCGGCGGCACCCCTGGGATACTCAGATCCAATGTGGGCGTCGGGAGAGTTGCCGTCACCGCCCGAGGCGGACCGCCGGAGGCATGGAGTTGATCGCTGGTGGGAAGATTGGCCCAGACCAATCCCCACACGAGCCCCAGCCCAGCAATGGTCGCAAGAATGGCGGTTAGACGATTCGATGAGGACGATGGTTTCGGCATGATGCAGGCCTAGAATAGGACAACATCTGAAGAAAAGCACCGAAAGGCGAGATTTTGAACGGTGAGAAAGGGAGAACCCTTTGACAGAGACTAATTCTCCGACGTCTCGACGATGTGGTTTTCAAACCTCGTGCAGCCCTCCGCCAGCAGGCGGTTCGTCAGCATTTCGCCGGGCCATTCGATCGGCAGATCGGCCGTGAACACCCACACGTCGGGAGACGTCCAGACCGGGCCATGCTCCTCCGGCAGTTCTGGATCGAACAGATCGGTCCACACAGGCATGTAAACACCGTTGCCGCATTGCGTATGCAGATGCACCACCGTCCTCGACCGCACTAAGGGATCGAGATCCCGCCACACCGCTGCCGTCTCATCGGCCAGATGATGAATGCGCACCGCGTTTTGCGCATCGAACATCGCGTAGGCGGCGTAGACTGGCACCTCAATGGTATCCGGCGCCAGCGCCAATTCCGGACATTGCTCGACTAACCCTTCAAGGATCGCCCGCCGATGCCGGTCCTCCCAGGAGTCGGGCAACCCAGGATCGGACGCTCCGATAATTTCAAAGAGCAAGAAGGCGGTATTTTCCACCGGCGGATAGAGCCGCGCGGCAACCGCTTGCGTCCGTTCCGAGTCGGCCACCGAGGTCAAATGGTCGTGCAGCATCTGAAGATTGAGTGGCTCCAGCGTCGCGTCGGTCAGCAGCCTCGACTCGACCCGCACTACCGTACTGGCCGACAACCGCAAGTGCCGGTGGAGCAACTCCGCTGTGGCAATGGGATCGATTTTAAGCTTGAGCGGAGCCGTGAGATTGGCTTGCAGGGGAAGCTCCAGCGCCGCCATTGTGGCATAGACCGGCTTTTCTTCTGTCGATTCATCCAGGGCCAAGGTGCAGCTGGCTTCCGCCAGCAGGTCGAACAACCACTCGGCCATTTCTTCATCGAGCGCCGCCAGGACGGTGAGCAGATCGGACTCGCGCCCCTGCTCTAAAAAAGCCTGCAATGTATCGATCGCCGCGTCCGTATCGCCGTGATCGTGGCGGCGCGCATTGATCAAATGAATAAGGTCGCGGGTGAGCGGATCGGGACGAGACCAAGCTAACATCGAACACTCCTCAGATAACCGGAAAACGACTCTTGCTCACCGAGCTTGCACGAGCTCCATGTTGCCAAAGAATCTGTGCAGGAGCAAGAGCGAAGACAGTTCCTACGAACCAACTATCGGCACTCACGACAAGGCCTCCGCCCCATCATTCACCGATCACTTTTACCAGCACACGCTTTCTTCGCCGGCCATCGAATTCACCGTAAAAAATCTGCTCCCAGGGGCCGAAATCGAGCCGCCCCTCTGTCACCGCCACCACGACCTCGCGCCCCATCAATTGGCGCTTCACATGGGCATCGCCGTTGTCTTCGCCGGTTTCATTATGCCGATACATTGCATCGTGCGGCGCAAGCCGTTCAAGCGCGTCGTCATAGTCTTGCAGCAGCCCCGGTTCGTCGTCATTGATATAGACGCTGGCGGTGATATGCATCGCGTTGACTAGCACCAATCCCTCCTTCACCCCGCTCGCCTTGAGGGCCGCTTCGACCTGCGGGGTGATGTTGAGATAGGCGCGGCGCGTCTTCGTCTCAAACCACAGTTCCTCTCGATACGACTTCATCGGCCACCCTATTCGCAATTCGCACGTATGTCTCGACCGGCATTCTGCCGAACGGTCCGCGTGAGATTCAAGAGGCAGGCAAGAATCCGAAACTCACGCTGAGGCTCAACGCTCCTGTAGAATTTCCCCACAAAATTGACTCTATCGGACCTTGGTGATAAGTACTTTCACAGAATATAATCGTGTGCCGATGATCGCTACAGGGAGGTGCCCGATGGTCGCAGTTGCAGGGAATCCGTCGTTCGCAGGCAATGTGCTCTCCAATCTCTTGTTTGCCCGCCAACCGGAACCGGATTTAGAGTTCACTGAAGAGGAATTGGAACAAACGACGAACACCCGTTCGTCTTCTCCCATGAAATCACCCAAGAAATCGGGCGGTCGTCCCCTCTTCTGGGTTCTGCTCTTAGCCCTCATCGGCGGTGGCGCGTATGTAGCCATGGAACCGGAAATGGCGATGGACTGGATGAATCAGTTGCTGGGCGAGACGCCCGCGCCACAGATGGCCACAAGGCCAGCACCAATGGCACCACCAGCACCCGCGCCGCCAGAAGCACCAGCTTCAGCTCCGACAGTTCCCCAGGCTAGCACTCCGATACCCGCAGACCCGGCTCCGGCATCGCCGATACCAGGGACACCGGCTCCCGCTGCCATGCCGAGCGACGTAGCCATGGCTCCTCCGCCCGCATCCGCGTCGCTGTCTCCGCTGTTTGGAGAAAGCCAGCGCGTGACGGTTGCCGCCGACCCTGCGCTCGCTGGCGGCATGATCACGCTGACTCAAGACTCTGCCGGCGCGAAACCGGGTCCGGCGGTTCGTCCAGGAACCGGATTAACCATTCTTGACGGCGATCTCCAACCGAACGGATGGGTCTACTCTGTCCGCAGCGACGATGGCGTCAAAGGATGGGTTGCAGAGAAGCGTCTGCGCTTGAAACCGTAATCTTCAGACTCACGGTCTTCGAGTTCCACAGAGGGCGGCGATAAAGGATTTTATCGCCGCCCGCTGTGTTATAATTCGCGCCGCCCTTTCTTGTCCATCTATCAACCGGGGTCGACCCCCAACAAGCAGACGCGGCGCGCCCACCGCTTAGATTTC
>CP092079.1:644942-672710 GCA_022226955.1 Nitrospira sp. | reverse complement strand
TTGAGCGCAAGCCTGTGGGCTCGTCGCGTTCGGTCGTCGCCCGACCCACGGATGAATAGAACGATGAAGTTATGAAACCGGGTGCCTGCCCTCACGCCTGTCCAGGATTGAATCGGGTGGATTCGGCGGCGATGGCGGATTTGACAGGAATAGCTAAGGAACTTGTCGGTCAATCTATCCAATACTTGAGGGACTCACCGTCTATGCGAGCCGCCGCGCATTGAATCCATCGTTGGTGGGAGGACCATGGCGGGGATACAAATCGTGCCAGGCTTCTCTCGTGTGATTCAACGGCAGTCGTGGTGCGTGGGAAGAGCGGGGGAGATGGCATGATTCCCACGATTCCCGATGGCCATTCTTCACTCGCGAAGATGGTGTGTGCGATGAGACGAAGGATGACGGAGGAGGAGCCGATGAGCGCACAGCGATGCGACCTGTCTTGCGCGGGAGAAAGTGGCCCGTACAAGACAGATCACAGTTACTCAGATCAATGCCGGATTAGTGAAACACATAGACCGCGCCACTATTGGAAGCCTTGTTGTTGGTCTGATGGCCGTCGATTCCGGTCGCGTTGCTGTCCTCATACAGAGCCGTAACTGCCAGCGTGTCTCCGCTTAACGCCACATCGAGGCCAAAGATATCTTTTGTCTCCGTATTCGAGGCTTTCACATAGGCTTGCTGCGACCAGGCACCTCTGTTGCGGGTGAACACATACAAGGCACCGCTGTTCCCAGCGCGGTCGTTACGCTCATTGCCGCCGACCCCGCTTGCGTCGCTGTCCTCATTAGGAGCCCCGACGATCAGCTTGTCGCCGTTCAACGCCACCGTCCAGCCAAAGTTATCGCCTCTTCTCGTATTCGAGGCTTTGAGATAGGCCTGCTGCGACCAGACGCCTCCGTGGCGAGTGAACACATACGTGGCGCCGCTGTCCTCGGCGCCGGTATCGGCTTGATTGCCGCCAACCCCGATGGCGCTGCTGTCCTCTTGCGTTGCCCCGACCGCCAAGGTGTCGCCATTCAACGCGATGCTCCAGCCAAATCTATCTGTTGCCCTCGTATTCGAGGCTTTCACATAGGCTTGCTGGGACCAGACGCCCAGGCTGCGGGTGAACACATAGACGGCGCCGCTGCCCGCGGCGTTGTTGTCGGCCTGATTGCCATTGATCCCGGTCGCAGCGCTGGCTTCCAGGTAGGCGCCAACCGCGAGTGTGTCGCCGCTCAGCGCCAGGCTATGGCCAAAGCGATCGTCTGCCTTCGTGTTCGAAGCCTTGAGGTAGGCCTCTTGGGACCAGATGCCGCCGCTGCGGGTGAACACATAGGCGGCGCCGCTGTCCGTCGCGCGGTTATTGCGCGCATCGCCGCCGACCCCGATGGCGTTGCTGTCCTCATGTGGAGCCCCGACGACCAGCGTGTCGCCGCTCAGCGTCACACTGCGGCCGAAGTTATCTTGTGCCCCGGTATTCGAAGCCTTGAGATAGGCCTGCTGGGACCAGACGCCGCCGTGGCGGATGAACACATAGACGGCGCCGCTCTCCATGGCGTTGTTGCTGTTCTCATCGCCGCCGACCCTGGTCGCGCTGCTGTCTTCTTCGGGGGCTCCCACCACCAGGGTGTCGCCGTCCAGGGCTACGGCGTATCCGAAGCCATCTCCTGCCCCCGTATTCGAGGCCTTGAGGTAGGCCTGCTGAGACCAGACGCCGCCGTGGCGGGTGAAGACATAGACGGCGCCGCTCTCCATGGCGTTGTTGTCGGTCTCATTGCCATTGGCCCCGGTTGCGTTGCTGTCTTCCTGCAGGGCCCCAATCACCAAGGTGTTGCCGCTCAGCGCGACACTGCGGCCAAACCAATCCTCCGTCTCCGTATTCGAGGCTTTCACATAGGCTTGCTGGATCAGGGAGGCCGAGAGGATCGTCCTTGGTTTCGACGGATCGGCCTTCGGACAGCCGGCCAGTCCGAGCAGCAGGCCGCACGCAAGCAGGCCTCGCAGAGTCGCGGCGCTCACGCTCGGTGTCTTGAGGGGCGGTGTCATCGCTACTCTCCTTGCCTGGCATCGCGGCGCCGGTTCGATGGCGAGTCCATAGGACTGCGCTCGTTTGGCCGTCGGCCGATTGGCGGATAAGAGGTGTGTCATCATTATGTCGAGTCGCGGATTAAAGAAAGAAAATTCATTCGCGCGGCGGTGTCGGACATCGTAGAAAGAAATCGGGTGTCGGTGTCTCTCCCAACTTCTTTCTGTACAGGAGGCCCTTCGCATAGGCGTCGATACCCTGTTCTTTTTCGCGCGAGATACGTAAAGTCTGTAGTCTCTGTCCAGTCGTGCAGGTTGGACCACCAAGGGAGTTGACCGTGAACGATTCTGACGATGCGCGATCCAGGTTCTTGGCTTCAGTGAGCAAGCTTCGGCTGGTCTCCCTTCGAAGCTTCACCCATCGAAAGGTTGTCTATGCCTCATTCCTGCCAGGGAAAACGTATGTCGTTCGCAGCGGGTATGTACGGCTCCTGGGCATAGGGGAAGGCGGAACGCAGTTCACTAGAATGCTGCTGGGGAAAGGCGCAATTTTCGGCGATTTGCCGTTCGCCCCTGCGATGAGCATGAAAGAGGATTCCGCCATGACCAGCGGGGCCGCATCGATTTTCGAGTTTCGCCGGCAAGAGCTAGAGGCGGCGGTGCGCCGCGATGGCGTCTTCTGTGAAACGCTGTTGGAAGTGTACAGCAAGCAACTCAGTATTCTCGACCGGCGGGTTCAGTGGCAGTTCACGGTCCCGCTCCGCCGCCGAGTGGCGATGATCCTTTTGGACTTGATGGAGTTCGGGCGATCGCCCTGTCCGCATCACGGGGGATTTCTCATGGATATCCGCATGACCCATGAAGAACTGGCTGAGCTTGTGGGAGCGGCCCGCCAGGTTGTGACGGCGATTTTGAACGATCTCCGCGCGGACGGCATCCTGTCCTATACGCGAGCGTATCTCTGCGTGTGCAGTCCGGTCGCCCTCACCCAGGTCGTTCAATCCAAAGAAAAAGAGTGATTCCCGCCGATCCCGCGCATTGAAGTCTTTGCCCTGCACATCGATGGCCGGTTCCTTCCGCGACAGGTTGCCGCGTGAATGAGCGTGAATTTGTCCCCAGTGGCGATCTGCCCGGCAACGGCGGCATGGCGTGAAGGAATTCCGCTGTGCGGAAATCTTTCACGATGGTCATCAAGATGACAGACGAGACCGGAGCGAAGAATGTACGGTGTGCATTATGAAGAATGTACGGTGTGCATCATATTGGGAGGGAAGATCATGGCAAAGATAAGGCTGGTTGTTGCGCTGGTGATGTGTGCGACCGCGCAGATGATGACAAGCTCGTATGCTGAAGAGCCTGCGCCGTTTGCGCCGAATGTCGTGGATGCGTCCACGGGCGCCATTCGTGTGCCCGAGGGCTATCGGTTGTGGCCGACACTGGGGACCTGGGCGCATGCCAATACAGACAACGTCCTGGAGACGAAGGGTCCGGGTCTGCACGAGTATCATGTCGTGTATACACAACCGGAAACCATTGCGTACTATCGGAAAACCGGACGGTTCCCCGACGGTGCGGTGCTGGTAAAAGAGCTGCTCAATGCAAGCACGATGGCGATGACCACAGGCCCGGCGGTCGGCCATGCGACGACGACCAAGGGGTGGTTTGTGCTTGTGCGCGATACCAAGGGGCGCTACAAGGATTCCCCGCTGTGGGGAGAGGGGTGGGGATGGTCGTTCTTTACGGCGGATGATGCTGTGCGGACGGCGTCGAAGAATTTCAAAGTCGATTGCGTAGGGTGTCATGTGCCTGCCAAGCAATTGGCTCCTGTCGGTACCCTCGAAGAGGACAAATGGATTTACACATTGGGCTATCCGGTCTTACGGAAAAAATAGTGTGTTGTCGTCTAGTCGGAGTTTGAAGAGGTCAAGGTATTCGGTTGGTTCATGCGAGCAATGCCCCTGTGCCTAGGCTTCTTGCTTCTGTTTCCCGTCCAAGAGGCAGCTGACATTCATGTCGCCCATGACATTGATGGCCGTCCGGCAGCGGTCGAGAAACCAATCCACCGTCAGCAGGACAGGGATGTAGTCGATGGGCAGCCCCACGGCCGTGAAGACCATGGTCATGGTGACGAGACCGGCCTCTGGAATTCCGGCGGCGCCGACTGAAGCGACGACGCTGGTCAGGACCACCATCAATTGCTGAGGCCCGCTGAGATCCATTCCGATCATTTGGGCAATAAACAACGCCGCCATGGCTTCGTACAGGGCGGTGCCGTCGTTGTTGAAATTCGCGCCGACCAGCGCCCCCATTCTCGCGGATTGTTCGCGCAAGCCGACGCGATCTTTCAGCGCGACATATGTCAGCGGCATCGTGGCCGTTGAGCTGGCCGTGGAGAATGCCATGACCAGCGCGTCCCGTCCTCCACGAAGCACGTCGCCCGGACGCACCCAGGATCCGGCGCGGATGCGCAGGAGGTAATAGGCCGCCTGGATCGCGAGCGCGAGCAGCACGCTCAGCACAAAGATTCCCAGCGCCTGGAATTGCGCGAAGCCCTCCGTTCCCACGATGCTGGCCACGATTCCGAAGACGGCCAACGGCACCAGGGCAATGATCCAATGCAGAATCTTCATCAAGGATTCCAGAAAGAGTTCGACGATGTGTTCGACCGTATCGAGAGGACGATGACGTTCATGACGTAGCGCCATGCCGAATGCCACCGCGACGAAGATGACGCCAATGACCTTGCCATCGTCGCCCAGCGGCCCAAGCAGGCTTTTAGGCACATTCTCGAAAAAGGCGAGGAGCGGATTTGCCTCGTGCAGAGTCTCGGCGGTCGATGGCGACGGCGTCAACCTCGCGCCTTGTCCCGGTTGGATGATGTTGGCGACAGCGAGCCCTACCGTAACGGCAACCAACGTATTGAGCAGCAACAGCCATACGAGCCGCGCCGCAAGCGGACCGGCGAGATGTGTGGTCATGAACGTATGCACGATCGCCGCCAGGATCAGCGGCGGCGCGAGCGCGCCCAACAGGCGCAACACCAGCTTCCCTGGAACGGCAAGGATCGCCGCCTGACTTCCCAGCAACAGCCCTGTCAGCACACCTAAGAGCACGCCGATTACGATGCGGGCATACAAGGGAAGGCCGTGCCACTTCGCGGCCAGCCCTGCGCGAGGTTTGGCGGTTGTCGATTGAGCCGAGGTGTGGTCAGCCACGATTGATACTCCGAAGAAAGAAAACCTCTTCGCGCGGCAGGAGCATTGTAGGAAGAAATTGCGCGGTGGGCAACTGGGTTGCAGGAGAGACGTGGATTGCCTTCGGACGATGCCGCGCAGCGGACAGCGCAGGTCGTCCGTTGACACTGGGACGATCCATGACTAAGGTGCGAAGCTATGAGGGCGGTCTGACAGCTTGCCGCAGAACATGCTGAACGGGCATAGTTCCGTATCTGCCCCTCATGGCGCATGAGGCGCATGAAGAGCGTGGCGTTGTTCATTCAGGAAGGAGTGTCTGCGATGGCGGATAAACCGAATATTGTATTGGTGCACGGGGCTTGGGGCGACGGCTCGCATTGGCGCCAGGTCATTCCACTGCTGCATGATCGAGGATTTAAGGTCGTAGCGGTGCAGAATCCTTTGACCTCGCTGGCGGACGACATCGACCGCACGAGCAAGCTGGTTGCCGCGCAGGACGGCCCCACGTTGTTGGTGGGCCATTCATACGGCGGCGCGGTGATTACCGGCGCCGGCCATGTGCCGAACGTGGTCGGCCTGGTGTACATCGCGGCCTTTGCGCCGGATGAAGGGGATAGCTTGGGCAGTATTTTTTCGAGGCGTGAACAGCCGTCCGGCGGACGCAGCATTCGGTCAGACAAAGACGGGTTCTTGTGGATCGCGCAAGAAACGTTTCGGGAAAGCTTCGGGCAAGACCTCGACGAGAGGGACGCGCTGGTGATGGCGGTGTCTCAAAAACCGATTGCCGGACGCTGTTTTGAGGATCGATCGGGCGCGCCAGCGTGGAAGAGCAAGCCCAGCTGGTATCAAGTGTCCAAGAACGATCGCATGATTCCGCCGGAGACCCAAGTCTGGATGGCCGAGCGCATCAAGCCCAAAAAGACGGTGACCTTGGATGCTAGTCATGCGTCGTTGGCGTCGCGTCCCAGCGAGGTTACGGCGCTGATTGTAGAAGCCTCGGGATTTGTTGCCTAACGAAAAGGTATTTGCCTATGACGATCAACGCTTCTCAGCCGAGTATTCTTGCCGCTCCGCCGCCGGTTGGGCGGTCGCTCACGTTTCAGCTGATGCCGGATGCCGATCCATGTTCCGCGCTGACGCGATTGCGGGATGGGTTTGCGCTCGATTGGGGCGTCATCGGCATCGGTGAGCCGGTCGTTCGCGCGCTCGGACAAACGATGGAAGGCCTTCGGGTGTTTCCAGCTCTTGCCGGGCCTGCGTGCAGCGTTCCCTCAACCCAGCAGGGGCTGTGGTGTTTTCTGCGAGGGCAGGATCGCGGCACGCTGTTCGATCTCACGGAGCGGGTCAGCACGATGCTCCATGGAGCATTTGTCCTGGACGATGCGCTGGATACCTTTGTCTATGCCGGCGGCCGGGACCTCAGTGGGTATGAAGACGGCACGGAAAATCCTCGCGACGAGGCGGCGCGCGAGGCCGCCATTGTCTCCGCCGGGCAGGCGTTGGCGGGATCGAGCTTTGTCGCCGTTCAACGATGGGAGCATGACTTGAACCGTTTTCGGTCGTTTGCGCCGGATCGGCGCGATGCGATCATCGGCCGGCGCGCCGATACGAATGCGGAGATTGAGGACGCGCCGGTCTCCGCGCACGTGAAGCGCAGCGCACAAGAGAGCTACGACCCCGAAGCGTTTATGGTGCGGCGTTCCATGCCCTGGGCGGCCGCGCATCGGCAGGGGTTGGAGTTCATCGCCTATGGAGAATCGCTCGATCGGTTTGAGCGTGTATTGCGCCGCATGACGGGGCTCGATGACGGCATCGTTGACGGGCTATTTATGTTTTCCAGACCGGTGACTGGCAGTTATTACTGGTGCCCGCCGGTCAGCGGACAGCGGCTCAATCTGTCTCGTCTCGGCATTTGATTCCGTCGCAGTCGGGTGCGGTTTGTTTTGCCGGGCTTTTGTTCTTGTGCGTCGTGAAGATAGAGATCATATCGCTAGGGAGGATCGAATCATGAACAGGACAGCCGCGAGGACGTTGTGCGCGTTTACGGTCGTGGGTCTGTTGGCCGGATGTGTCGGCGAATCCAAAGTCGTCGAGACTCGCCATACTCAGATGGAGCAGAGCCATCTTGATAATTTCGACGACCTCGATTTCAACGTCTATAGCCATCAGAAATGGGATGAGCTGGGACGCAGCCACGCGAAGAATATCGTCGTCCACTATCCGGACGGAAGCACGACCACAGGACTTGAGCCGCATATCGCGGCGCTCAAGCCGATGTTTGTCTTTGCCCCGGATCACAAAATCACGGAGCACCCGATTCGTATCGCATCGGGCAACTGGACGGCGGTCATGGGCACGATGGTCGGCACCTTCACCCAGCCGATGCCGATCGGTGGGGGGAAGACAATTGCGCCGACCGGGAAAGCGTTTACGTTGAACATGGTGACGATTGGACGGTGGGAAGGCACGACCATGGCCGAGGAGTGGTTGTTCTGGGACAATCAGACATTTATGAAGCAACTTGGACTTGCTCCCTGACGTCTGCGGAGCAAAGGCTTCGAACAGACGCGAGATTTTCAGGGGAGGTGACCATGCGCGGATATCGATGGGTATTCCTGGCTTGTGCGATGGGAAGTCTGCTGGCTGTAGGGTCGGGGGCGTGGGCGCAACCCTCCCAACCGGACGATGAAATCACCAAACTGGCCGAGGGGGTGTATCTCTATCGGCATCATGTGCATGAAGCCATCTTCATCACGACCCCGCAGGGTGTGATCGTCACCGATCCCATCAATGTCGAGGCGGCGACCTGGCTCAAGGCCAAGCTGAAGACGCTCACGGATCAGCCGGTGCGCTATGTGATTTACAGCCACCATCACAAGGACCATATTACCGGCGGCCGTGTTTTTGCCGAGCAGGCGCGTTTCGTGAGCCATGCGGCGGCGCGCGACAAAATTCTGCAAGCGGCGGATCCGAACACTCCAGTCCGGATCTCACCTTCACTGATCGGATGTCCATCGAGCTGGGCGGGACGCAGGTCGAACTAATTTACACGGGAAAGAACCATTCGGATAACAGCCTGGTGGTGCTCCTGCCGCAACACAAGATACTGTTCGCGGTGGACTTTATTCCAGTGGAGACGCTGGCCTACCGGACCTTGTTCGACTCCTATCCCGACGAGTGGATCGAGTCTCTCAAGCGAGTCGAACAATTGGACTTTGAAACCCTGGTGCCCGGCCACGGCAAGATCGGCACGAAGGCGCACGTCGGACTCTTTCGCGAGTATCTGGAAGATCTTGTGGCTGCCGTACGTGACCAACTGCGGAAGGGGGCGACCATGGAGGAAGCGACGCAGCGCGTGCGGCTCCCGAAATATCGACAGTGGCAGCAGTACGCGGAATGGCTTCCTGAGAATGTTGAAGGTCTGTATCGGTATCTCTCCGAATCACGACCGTAGGCACCTCGTTCGCAGGGTGGGTTGTCGCGATGCCGATCAACAGTGCGCAGAGTCCGAGAGTCGTGATCGTCGGCGGGGGATTCGGCGGTCTCTATGCGGCCAAGGCGCTGTCGAATGAGGCCGTGGACGTCACTCTGCTCGACCGGAAAAATCACCATACCTTCCAACCGTTGCTCTATCAGGTGGCGCTGGGCGTGCTCTCTCCCGGCGAGGTCGCCTCGTCCCTCCGCCAAACCCTGCGGCCAGCGCGCAACTTGCGCCCATTGTTAGGCGAGGTCGTGGGGATCGATGTCGCGGCTCGCTTGGTGCACCTGAGCGACGGCGCGGCGGTTGCGTACGACTATCTCATTCTTGCCGCCGGCGCTCGCCATGCCTATTTCGGGCATGACGAGTGGGAGCGCCATGCGCCGGGCCTGAAGACCATCGAAGACGCGGTTGAAATCCGCAGCCGCTTGCTGCTCGCATTCGAGCGGGCCGAGCGTCAGGCGCATCTCAGCGGGCGCCGGGAGCCGTTGAGCTTTGCCATCATCGGTGGAGGGCCGACCGGTGTGGAGCTGGCCGGCGCCATCGCCGATCTCGCCCGGCTGGCTCTCGCCAAGGACTTCAACGCGATCGATCCCAAGCAGGCGCGCATCCGGCTGTTTGAGGGCGCTCCCCGCATTCTCGGCGCGTTTTCAGAAGACTCTTCACGCAAGGCGGCCAGGCAGTTGGAGCAGCTGGGCGTCGAGGTCTGCACCGAGAGTCTGGTGCAGACTGTTGAACCGGGCCGGATCAAGGTGCGGGATGCATGGATTGCCACCGACGTGACGATCTGGGCAAGCGGGGTAGCGCCTTCTCCGCTCGCGAAGGCGCTGGGGGTGGCGATGGACCGTTCGGGGCGGGTGCTCGTCGAACAGGATCTCAGCGTGCCGGGCCATCGCAACGTGTTTGTGATCGGCGATATGGCGGCGCTCGTCGATGCGAACGGCAAGCCGGTGCCTGGCTTGGCGGCCGCAGCCTTGCAGGAAGGGCAGCATGCCGCGCGCAATATTCTGCGCGACCTACAGGGGCGGCCGCGCGAATCGTTTTGCTATAAAGATCAGGGCAGCATGGCGACGATCGGGCACCATCGCGCGGTGGCGGAGTTTGGGCGATGGCACCTGTCCGGCATCCCGGCCTGGCTGCTCTGGTCGATCGTGCATGTTTTTCTGTTAATCGGGTTTCGGAGCCGGGTCACGGTGATGTTGCAGTGGATCTGGGCCTATGTCACGCGCAAGGGCAGCAGCCCTCTCATTACAGACCTGCAACAAACGGAGGCGGCGCAGCGTGCGAAGTAACGCAGCGCTGTCTAGTGCCAGGGTTGTGCAACGTCTTTTCCTCCTCCGTTGCGCGGCAGCTCGGCTGCCGGGCATACTACGCCACGCATGATTGAGTCATCGCCCGCACAGACGGACCCGCATAGTCTCGAACGGTATCGCGCGCTGTTGCGCGTGGCGGAGGCGATTGCCAGCCACTCCGATCTAGCGGCGTTCGGGGAGGACCTCGCGCGGTTGCTGCCGTCTGTGGTGCCGGTCAATTTTGTCGGGCTGTCGTTGTACGATCCTCAGCGCCAGATCATGCGCCTCCATGTATTGCAGGCCAATGTGCCGGCGGACATCGTGGGCGGTCATGAAAATCCTCCGACCGAAACCCCTTCAGGGTTTGTCTGGAGCTCTCAGCAGCCGCTGTTGCTCAGCGATCTGGCGGAGGAATCGCGCTGGCCGAGGGTCATCGGTCTGATGCGAGAGGACGGGGTGCAGTCCTGCTGTTTTGTGCCGCTGACCTCTGCGGCCCGGCGGCTGGGCGCGTTGAATTTTTCGAGTCAGGAAAAGGATGCGTACGGTCCCGAGGATGTGGAGTTGATGCAGCAAATCGGACGGCAGGTGGCTGTCGCGGTGGAAAATGTATTGAACCGCGAAGCCGCGGAGGCGTCCCGGCGCGATGTGGAACGGCAGCGCGATCGCTTCGGTCTGTTATTGCGCATGACCAACACAATGGCGGCCACGTTGGACTTGCACGAAGTATTTAGGGCGGTGAGCCTCTGTCTGCGCGAGATGGTGCCGCAAGAGTATGCCAGCCTGATTTTGTACGACGAAAAAACCGACAGCGTTCGTCTCTACGCGCTAGATTTCCCAGATAACCATGGCGAGTTGGCCGAAGATGCGGTGTCGAATGTCGCGGGCTCCCTGGCCGGCTTGGCGTTGAAGCGACAGCGCCCCGCCGTGGTCAATACCCGGCAGGAACTGAAGGCGTTTTCGCATGCCGTGACTCAGCTTCTGGCAGGGAAAGGGTTCTGTGCCATGTGTTCGCTGCCGTTGCTGTCGCGCGATCGCGTGATCGGCTGCCTGAATCTAGCCAGCCGCCAGGAGCACGCGTTCGCCGAACAGGACGTCGACTTCCTGAGCCAGGTGGCCGGGCAGATTACGCTGGCGGTGGAGAATGCCCTGGCCTATCGAGAGATCACCGCACTCAAGGATCGACTGGCCGAAGAGAAGCAATACCTCGAAGAAGAAATCCGCCTGGAACATGGGTTCGCCGATATTATCGGCGACAGCCGGGCGCTCAAGCAGATCCTTGCGCAAGTCAAAATTGTGGCGCCGACTCAGGCGACGGTGTTGATCCAGGGCGAAACCGGCACAGGGAAGGAGCTGATCGCCAGGGCGATTCACCGGCTCAGCGACCGGAACGAGCGGACCTTTGTGAAGCTCAACTGTGCCGCGATTCCCACCGGCCTGCTGGAAAGCGAGTTGTTCGGACATGAGCGGGGCGCGTTCACCGGGGCGATCGCACAGAAAGTCGGCCGGTTCGAATTAGCCCATGGCGGCACGATCTTTCTCGATGAGGTCGGGGAAATTCCGCTGGAGCTGCAGTCCAAGCTGCTGCGCGTGCTGCAGGAACAGGAGTTCGAGCGGCTTGGGAGCACGCGCACGACGCGCGTGGATATCCGGCTCATTGCCGCCACGAACCGGGATCTGGCCAAGCTGGTGGAGGACCATGCGTTCCGAAGCGATTTGTATTACCGGCTGAATGTCTTTCCGGTCACCTTGCCGCCGCTGCGCGAGCGGCGCGAGGACATCCCGGTGCTTGTGCGGTACTTTACGCAGCACTATGCCGCGCGCATGAAGAAGCCCATCGAGTCGATTCCCCGGCCGACGCTGGAAGCGCTATCCCGCTATCACTGGCCGGGCAACATCCGGGAATTGGAGAATATCGTCGAGCGCGCGGTGATTCTGACTCAGGGGAGGCAGCTCCAGGTGTCGCTCCAAGAACTCAAGATGGTTGAATCATTGTCGGCCCAGCCGGCCATCGCTACGTTGCACGACGCCGAGCGCGAGCAGATTCTCGCTGTCTTGCGCGATACGAAGTGGGTCATCGGCGGTCCGCAGGGCGCCGCGGCCAAGCTGCGCCTCAAGCGCACGACCCTCACATCGAAAATAAAGAAGCTCGGTATCTCCCGTCCTCGAGAGTGACGACTCCTCTCGTCATCTGGCGATGGTTCGCCGGATCTGCTTCGTCACCACCTCGCGTTCCATCGGCTCTCCTCACCGAACGCCACGCACAATTCGCCATTTATAATACGTGAGAGCTAGAACTTAATCTGACGGTCCGGTAGAGTCCTCGCCATCATGGAAGGAGTGAGGACCATGACGACGGAACAGAAGATCATCAAGACGAAGGTGGGCCGGTTGGAATTGACGAAACACCCGGGTAATGTCTCGAAGGCCTGCCAGGTGATGGGCTATAGCCGGGATAGCGTCTACCGCAGGCGCGCCAAGACGATGTTGTTCTCATTGCTCGGACAAGGCCGCACTGCTGGTTGTGTCATTGCACACTGTGTAGTCAATGATCGGAAAGGGTGATCATGAAGGATCCTGCTGACACCGCTGATGCCAAGCAACAGGCAATCAATCGTCTACGCACGCTCGTAGTGCATCGGTTCAGTCTGCTTGAAGATAAAGCAGACGATAGCGAAATCGAGCGCCGCATCCGTGGCGGGGTAGAACTCGTCGGGGCAACTCCATGGATTTTGATGTTTGCCATTTTTGTCGCATCGATCGGCCTCAACGTAAATTCGACCGCGGTCATCATCGGTGCCATGCTGATTTCCCCTCTCATGGGGCCCATCATGGGCGTGGGGCTTGGTGTAGCGGTCTATGACTTTGACTTTGTCAAGCGATCGCTATGGAACCTCGGTATCGCCACGGGGATCAGTCTGATTGTTTCCGCAGTCTATTTTTCAGTCTCGCCCTTACAGGAAGCCCAATCTGAGCTGTTAGCGAGAACCACGCCGACGATTTGGGATGTGCTGATCGCGTTATTCGGCGGTCTGGCCGGTATCGTGGGAGTGACACGGAAAGAAACATCGAATGTCATTCCTGGAGTTGCGATTG
The DNA here is from genome assembly GCA_022226955.1 of Nitrospira sp. Lineage (NCBI taxonomy): Bacteria > Pseudomonadati > Nitrospirota > Nitrospiria > Nitrospirales > Nitrospiraceae > Nitrospira > Nitrospira sp. The sequence continues at coordinate 659,646 of CP092079.1, read as the reverse complement.
CCACGGCGCTGATGCCGCCTATTTGCACGGCGGGGTTTGGTATAGCCACGGGCGACTGGCGTTTTGCCGCAGGCGCTTTGTACCTGTACACGATCAATTGCGTGTTTATTGCCTTGTCTACGGTGATCGGCTTACGGATTTTGCGCCTCACTCCACGCCAATTCGCAGATGCCACAATCGCCTGGCGTGTAAAACTCTGGCTGACGATATTGTCTCTCTGCACGGCATTGCCAAGCGCATATCTGGCTGTCATGCTTGTTCAGGAAGAGGTCTTCAAGGCACGAGCGCAGCACTTTGTCGATCGGGAGTTCTCGTTTCCGAACACGCATGTGGCCGAGCTGAAGGTTAATCCTAAAACTCGAATCATTGAGCTTTCTTTGATTGGCGCGCCGCTGGCAAACACCTCGCTCCAAACCATCGAGGGCCGCTTGGCGGGAGATCAATTGAATGACGCACACATTGTTGTGCACCAGTCAAGCGATGACAAAGTCGATGTCACCGCGTTGAAGTCCTCTCTCTTGAGTGACCTGTACCGGGATAGCCAGCTAGCGTCTCAGAAAAAGGATGCTGAAATTCTCCGTCTGCAAAACGAGATTGCATCGAGAGACGTGCTTGTTGCAACGGCCGAAGATATTTCCAAAGAGCTTCGCGCGCAATATGCATCCATCGCACAGATCATGGTTGGTGAAACTCTGGTATTCGCAAAAGGCGCTCCCCCAAAAGCACTGTCAGATCTGCACGTGTTATCGAGCGCACCTCTTTCAAGAGGAGAGCAGAAACGAATTGAGAATTGGTTCAAGGTCAGAACAAAAACAGAGGACGTGGTGGTGCATTTTGAAGGCCCAACTCAAGAAATGAGGCCGAAGCGCCGGTAATCTAGGACGTGTCGTTCAGCATGGTCCGGCCGCCTCAACGGCGGCCGGTTCTCCCGGCGTTCGGGGTGGGTTATGCGTGTGATCGATGGTTCTAATGGTGTTTGGTCTCGCCCTGCCTGAACCGTCTCGCGAGATATCCAGTCAATTTGTCGTATGCGCCGGGCCAATGAGTGCTGCTGGTGAGCGTGCCGAGCATAAGGCGGTAGGCAGGCCCTCGCTGTTCCGATAAAGACCTCCACGACCTCCTTCATTGTTCGACTTCTCTTTTTATTTCTTCTGCCCTTCCCTCTTCCCTTCCCTTCCCTTTACTCATCGGACAGTCGTCAGTCTGTGTGACGAAGCTCTTCGTCACGTGCCGATTGCTCGTCGCCGCTAGCTCGTCACGGCATGGCTCTCGCCGCCGATTCATCTCGGAGACCGACAAGGTTTCAACGCTTTTTCAATGAGTTACTCCGCTCGGGTGAATAGGCAGTGCCGCGGAATGGCATTTGCCATGATCTAAGGCAGAACGGCATGCAGACAGAGGAGGTGATGTCATGGAAGACATGATGTTGTGGGTTGGATGGTACGTAATGCTCGTGACGTTTCCGTTTGTCGTGACCGGGCTGCTGATGAAGGAGTGGGTGGCGAATGCGGCTCCGCAACGGGTGCGAAACCATAGATGGTAATCGATATTTCGTAAGGAGGTGTCTTATGCGCAGCTTTTTCAAGACAGACGATTCGTGGACCGGTTTGATTTTGCGGGTGGTGCTCGGAGGGGTGATCTTCGCGCACGGCGCTCAGAAGTTGTTGGGCTGGTACGGCGGGTTCGGATTTGAGGGCACCATGGGATTCTTTACGCAACAGATGGGCCTTCCCTGGCTGGTCGCGTTTCTCGTCATCATTGGAGAATCCATCGGCAGCCTGGGGTTGGTGGCGGGGCTGTTCACGCGATTCACGGCGGGCAGCTTCATCGTGATCATGCTTGGCGCGATCATGACGGTCCACTTGCCGCAGGGGTTCTTTATGAACTGGATGGGACAACAGACGGGCGAAGGCTTTGAGTATCACCTGCTGGTCATCGGCATGAGCGTGGCGTTGTTGATCTCGGGTGGCGGCAAGTGGGCAGTCGATAGTCTGATCGCCCGTTGGCTAGATGAGCGGGAGGTTTTTCCGGCCCGCAAAGCATCGGCGGTGTCGCTCGGTTTCCGCATGTTCTGAACAAGGGAGTTTTCTGACCGTTGTCGATAGAGAAAGGGGTGTTTCATGAAGACGATATTTCTCAGAGCCACAGTCGGAGTCTTGCTGATTGTCAGCGCCATCGCAGTCTCGGCGTGCCATCGTCACCATACTCCGGCGGAGCGGGCCGAATGGATGACGGAAAAGATCGCGAAGCATCTCGATCTCGATGACCGTCAGAAAACCGCGTTGCTCGCTGTGAAGAGTGAGGTGCTGGCTGCGCGGGCTGGGTTGCAGAAAGAGCAGCAGGCGCTGGTGGAAGAATTGATCGTGCAGATGCAGGGCGACCGGCTCGATCAAGCGAAAGTAGCCGCGCTCATTGAGCGGCATCAAGCGTTGCAGGTCCAGATGATGATGCGGGTGTTCCCCAAGTTCGCCGAGTGGCAGGCCGGCCTGCGGCCGGAGCAAAAAGCCGAGGCGGCGGAGCACATCAGGCGGTGGATGGCGCGGTACGAAGAGAGTCACTAACTGCTCGAACGTGCAGGCCAGGTTGTTGTGCGATGCGTTCGACGCGACGAAGAGGGACACTATTCATGTTGAAGATCTCGATCACCCAGAGTGCGGATAGAACCCGTGTCGCCGTTGCGGGGCGATTGGTCGGGCCCTGGGTCGAGGAGTTGCGGCGTTGTTGGAACGACGCGGATGCCGGCCGGAGAACGCGATGGCGGGTCGATCTTCGCGAGACCACGCACGTGGACTCGGAGGGCACGGCCCTGCTGTCGGAGATGTTTCGCCAAGGGGTGACGTTCCAAGCGCAAGGCTGCTTGATGCGCGCGATCGTCGAGGGGCTGGCCGCCGTGCCTGACCCGCGAGCGCAGGGCGGACCGGCGTCGTCCCTGTAAGGCAGGCGGCGAGGCTTCAGCCCATGGCTGGACGGAGATATTTTCATCTTCCGGATCATGATGGTCCGGAGTAACACCAAGGAGGGCCTGATGAGACAGCGAGGATGGTCCGGTATGTTCCTGTTCGTCGCCAGTTTGGTTTTTGCGGTCAGCCCCGCACTGGCTGACGTCGATGATGGATCGAAGATCGCAATCACTTCACCGAAGGATGGGGCGACGGTGGGGGACACCTTTCCACTTTCGTACGAGCTGACGAAAGGATCCAAGGCGGCTCATGGGCATGTCTACCTGGACGGCGAGCCGCAGAAGAAGTTTCCCGGCACGTTCAAGGGCTTGAGCAAAGGCAAGCATGTGATCAAGGTTCAAGCCGCAACCCATGACCACGAGCATTTGACGGCGACCGATTCGATTACGGTGGATGTTCAATAGCCAACCTGGTGCACCAAGCCCTATCGAATGTCTCTGTAGAGATGTGCCTGCCGGAGTGGGGAGGTCTCGGCCTCTCCACTCTGGCAGCGATGTGTTTCTGCACCCGAGGCCGGCGGGAGCTAGGTCTTGTGATGCATGGAGTCAATCGTTAGACTCGCCGTGTTGCGTGAAAAGTAGGATGGCCAAGATTCGTCACAACAAGGGGGCATCATGAAACGGAATGCATCGGCTGAATGGCAGGGCGATCTCAAAACCGGCAAAGGGACGGTCTCGACGGAAAGCGGAGTGTTGAACGCGGCGCAGTATTCGTTTGGAACGAGGTTTGAAACCGGCCACGGGACGAATCCGGAAGAGTTGATTGCGGCGGGTCATGCGGGCTGTTTCACGATGGCCTTGTCCGCTCAACTCGGTAATGCCGGACTCGTGCCGCAGCGGCTTCAGACGACGGCGGCGCTCACGTTTGAAAAGCTGGAGGCCGGCTGGACGGTGACGGGCATTCATCTGGACGTCAACGGCCGGGTGCCCAATGCGGATCAAGCCGCGTGGGAGAAGGCGACCGCGGCGGCGAAGGCCGGCTGTCCGATTTCCCGCCTCCTTAACACGACCATCACGATGAAGGCGACGCTTGAAGGATAAATGATTGCCAGCCAAGGCCAATGAAAACAGGACGACGGTTTATCTCGCACGAATAACATCAGGAGGTTCACATGAAGACGACGTCTGCGAAGAAGATGCGCATTCCCTCGGCCGCCAAGGCCAAGAAATATTTTGAAGACAGAATGGCCTTTACCACGGGACCGGTGGAATTGGAGCGATGGGTGCAGCAGGGGCAGCCTGTTCGGATCATCGATGTGCGCGCGGCCGAAGACTATGCCGAGGGACATGTCCCAGGCGCCATCAACCTTCCGAAGACCGAATGGGGCAAGGCCAAGGCGGTGAAGGCGGCGTTGAACAAGAAGGCGATCAACGTGCTCTATTGCTATTCCCAGGTCTGCCACCTCGCGGCGACGGCCGCTGTCGAATTTGCCAAACAAGGCTACCCCGTTATGGAGTTGGAAGGGGGATGGCGCTGGTGGAAAAATGACGGATTCGACGTGGAGAAATAGGGATCTTTGCGCGGCGGGAACAATAGGCAGTTCCGCCTCCATTTTCGTGGGGCCTGAGACGGCGGTTGGCTAGTAAAACGATTTGGGAATGGAGTAGACTTCCGACCCTATGAAGAATTTTGCCGAGATGAAAACGTCACTGCCGATCGGCTGCGTCCTTGCCGCGGTCATGGCGGTGACCGGGTGCAAGCCAGCCGCCGGACCTCCTCCTGCTCCGCCGTTGCCGCAGGTTGAAGTGGTTACGGTTTCTACTGAGTCGGTTCCCGACGAGCCGGAATTGATCGGGCAGGCCGAAGCGTCGAGCATTGTCGAGATTCGTCCGCAAGTCACCGGGATTATCAAACAACGGCATTTTTCCGAGGGGCGCGACGTCAAGAAAGGCGACCGCCTCTATGAGATCGACCCGACTCCGTTCAAAGCGGCCGAGATAAGCGCCAAGGCCAGAGAAGCGCAGGCCCAGGCACGGCTCATTCAAGCCAAGCAGAATCTGGCGCGCGTCAAGCCGTTGCTGGCCGAAGACGCCGTGAGCCAGAAGGATGTCGATGATGCGATCGCGGAAGATCTTGCCTCCAGAGCCGCGCTGGAATCCGCACGGGGGGATCTGGTCAAAGCGAAATTCGATCTGGACAATACGGTGATCGTGGCGCCCGTCGATGGGCTGATTGAACGCACCCGGTTTTATCAGGGGCGGCTGGTCACGGCCCAAACGGATTTACTGACCGTGATCCATCAGGTTGATCCCATGTATGTCATTGTCAGCGCGCCGGAAAGTTTTCTCCTCAAGCGGCGGCGCGACACATTGTCTAAGCAGATCGATCATCCGGGGCTTTACAGTCTGACGGGCACGGCCATCTTCGTCGACAAAACCGTGTATCCCCATGAGGGGCATCTGGATTTCACCGATATCGGCTTGCGAACGGACACGGGATCCAGGCAGGCGCGGGTCGTGTTCCCGAATCCCGACCGGATCCTGCTACCGGGCCAGTTTTTGACGGTGCGTTTCCACGGGGTGTCGAAGCCCCATGCCATCCTGGTGCCTCAGCGGGCCGTTCAACAAGGGCCGAAGGGCGCGGTGGTGTATGTCGTCGGTCCGGACGACAAGGTGGAAGTTCGGAATGTGAAGGCGACGGATTGGCTGGGAGATCGGTGGCTTATCGAGGAAGGGCTTCAGGCCGGTGAACGAGTGGTGGTAGAGGGCTTTCAGCGAGCCATGCCGGGAGCTCAGGTGAGAGTGGCGATGGCGGCATCCTCCGCGCCAGCCGCAACGGAGGCTGTCCCTCCGCCTCTTCCGACTCAAGCGGAAGACAAAAAGTCGGAAGAGACAAAATGAACCTCAGTGTGTTCATCGATCGGCCGATCTTCGCCTCGGTACTGTCTATTCTCATCGTCGTCATTGGGCTGGTGGCCATGCAGGCCCTGCCAATCGCCCAGTTTCCGCAGATCACGCCTCCGGTCGTGCAGATCGAAGCCGATTATCCGGGCGCCAGCGCCGAAGTGGTGGCGGAGTCGGTCGCCCGTCCTATCGAATTGCAGCTGCCCGGCATCGACCACCTGCTCTATTTCGATTCGACGAGCACGAACGATGGCCATATGACCATCAAGCTGACGTTCGAGATCGGCACGAACGTCGATATTGCGCAGGTCCAGACTCAAAACCGCCAGAAGCTTGCGGAGCCGCAACTGCCGCCAGAAGTCGTTCGGCAGGGGATCACCGTCAAGAAAACGTCTCCGGATCTTCTGGCCGTCATGGTGCTGAATTCGGACGATCCGCAGCAGGACGCCTTTTTCCTCTCCAACTTCGCCACGCTGCGCATTATCGACAATATCAAACGGTTGCCGGGCGTGGGCGACGCGATGGTCTACGGCCAGCAGAACTACAGCATGCGGCTGGTGCTCAATCCGGTGCGGATGGCGCAACTAGGCCTGACGCCGACCGATATTGCGAATGTTGTGCGCGAGCAGAATCGCGATTTTCCCGCCGGTACGATCGGGCGGGAGCCGATGCCGTTCGACACAGAGCTGACGCTTCCCTTGATCACCGAGGGGCGCATGTCGGATGTCAAAGAATTCGAAGAGCTGATCATTCGCGCATTGCCGGATGGCTCGATGGTTCGCCTCAAGGATGTAGCCAGGGTCGAACTGGGCGCGCAATCCTATGTGCTTGAGGGCCGGTATAACCGCAAACCCACCGCCTTGCTCCTGACCTTTCTGGCGCCGGACGCGAATGCGCTCGATACGGTGAAACGGATTCGCCAGGAGATGGATCGTTTGTCGGCGGTTTTCCCGAAGGGCGTGACGTACGACATCCCCTACGACACCACACGCTTTGTCGAGGTCTCGATTCACGAGGTGATCGTCACCTTGCGCGACGCGATGATTCTGGTGTTGTTGGTGGTGTATCTCTTTCTACAGAGCTGGCGCGCCACGTTGATTCCCGCTCTCGCGGTTCCAGTGTCCTTGATCGGCACCTTTGCAGGCATGGCGGCTCTCGGCTTCTCGATCAATACCTTGACGCTGTTCGGCTTGGTGCTGGCCATCGGTATCGTCGTCGATGACGCGATTGTGGTGGTGGAGAATGTGGAACGGCATATGGCCAACGGCCTGTCGGCCAAGGAGGCGGCGAAGAAGGCCATGGGCGAGGTGGCCGGTCCCGTCATTGCCATTGTGCTGGTGCTGGCGGCGGTCTTCGTGCCGGTGGGATTTCTCGGCGGCATTACCGGCCAGCTCTATAAACAGTTTGCCATCACGATTGCGGTCTCGGTCGCGATCTCCGGGTTTGTGGCGCTCACCCTCAGTCCAGCGCTCTGCGCCATCCTGCTCAAGCCAAGCCACGGCGCCCCTGGCGGCTTCTTCGGTCTGTTCAACCGGGCATTCGACCGGTTTCAGCATCGCTATGCGAACGGGGTGGGTCTGATGTTGAGGCACACGGCTTTCTCGCTGGCGATCTTCGGCGTGCTGCTCGGCATTGGCGGGTATTTGCTGCGGACGATTCCGATGTCCTTTTTGCCAGAAGAGGATCAAGGCTATTTTATTTCGATTATTCAGTTGCCGGACGGGGCATCGAAAAAACGGACGGCGGAGGTCTTGGAGAAGGTCGAGCAATATTATGGCGGTGTGCCGGAGGTCTATGGGACGCAAACCTTGTCGGGCCAGAACTTTGTGTTCAACACGCGAGGCACCAATACCGCAACCATGTTCACGCCGCTGAAGAATTGGGATGAGCGGCCGGGCAAGCAGAGTCATGTGAAGTCCCTGATCGGCGGGGCATTCCGGGAGTTCAGCAAGATTCCCGGCGCGGTGGTGCTGGCCTTCAATGCGCCGTCGATTCGCGGGTTGGGCGCTACGGGTGGGTTTACGCTGCAATTGCAGGATCCCAGCGGCGGCGATTTCAAAAAATTCGGCGCGGCTGCCCAGGAGTTCATTGCCAAAGCCAGGCAGGACCCGGCCATCGCCGCGGCGAACACGGTGTTCCGTGTGGGTGTGCCCCGTGTCCATGCGAAGATCAACCGTGAGCGGGCCAAAGCGCTGGGCGTGCCGATTTCAGAGGTGTTCGATACGCTTCAGGCGTTCTTCGGCAACCTGTATATCAACGATTTCGTCAAGTTCGGCCGGGTCTACCGAGTGCAGACCGAAGCGGAGCCGGAGTTCCGAGCCCGGCCCTCCGACATCAGCAAGATTTACGTGCGTGCATCGAACGGGCAGGGACCGGCTATGATTCCGCTCGATACGGTGGTGACGACCGATTATACCAGCGGACCGGATCCGGTTACGCACTTCAATGGATTCAATACGGCCCTCGTGATGGGGGCGGCGGCGCCTGGCTATAGTTCAGGCCAGGCGTTGGATGCGTTGGAACGCGCGGCGAAAGAGGTGCTGATCCCGCAGGGATACGACATCGATTGGAGCGGGATTTCATTCCAGGAGCGCCAGGCAGGCAGCCAGTCGGTGCTTGCGTTCGGCTTCGGGTTGCTGATGGTGTTTTTAGTGCTGGCGGCGCAGTATGAGAGCTGGAGCATCCCGTTTGCCGTGTTGCTGGCCGTGCCGTTCGGTGTCGTCGGCGCATTGTGCGCGGTGTGGGTGCTGGGCATGACGAACGATATCTACTTTCAGATCGGCCTGGTCACGCTCATCGGACTGTCGGCCAAGAACGCGATTCTCATCGTGGAGTTTGCGAGTCAGCAGTATGCCCAGGGCATGTCGGCGATGGACGCGGCGTTGGAGGCTGCGCGGCTTCGGTTCCGCCCGATTCTCATGACGTCGCTGGCCTTTATTCTCGGTGTGGTGCCGTTGGTCATTGCGACAGGAGCCGGCGCGGCCAGCCGAAACTCGATCGGTGTCGGCGTGTTTGGAGGGATGCTGGCCGCCACGTTTTTAGGCATCTTCTTCGTGCCGTTGTTTTTTATGCTCATTAATCTGCTCAGCGGCCGCGCCGGACGTTCAACGCCGGACCGCGAATCCTGACGCAGTGTGCCGGGCCCTGCGTGGCGCCGGTATAAGGAGAGCCCGCCTATGCGCCGCCTGGCCTTGGTGTTGTTGTCGGGGTTGATGCTGTCCTGCGCGGTGGGTCCCGATTACTCCCGTCCAGACATTCCCATCACGGATTCCTACCGCATGGCGGAGGAGGGCCGCGATCTGCCTTCTCTCGCCAATATGCCCTGGTGGGATCTCTACCGGGATGAGGAGCTTCAAAAGCTCATTCGCATCGCGTTGGAAGAAAACAAAGACCTTGAGCGGGCGGTCGCAACGGTCGAAGAGTTCGAGGCGCGTGCCTTCATCGCGAAGACCGATTACGCGCCTCAGCTAGATGTTTCGGCCAATGGCCCGGTTGCCAGGTCTGGCGGTGTGCGGTTTCCTGGCTTTGCGAGTCCGTTTAACTATTATCTCCAAGGAAATCTGGCTTGGGAAATCGATATCTGGGGGCGCCTTCGCCGTTCGAACGAAGCGGCTCGCGCCGACCTCCTGGCTAAGGAGGAGAACCGCCGTGCCGTTGTTCTGCAACTTGTCGGAGGGGTGGCCCAAGCCTATTTCGATCTGCGGCAGTTCGATCTGCAACAGGAGATCGCCACGCGCACGTTGCAAGCCTGGGATGAGTCGATTCGGATCAGCCAGGCGCGCTATCGGCATGGGGTCATCAATCGGCTCGATGTCGAACAGTTCCGGGCGGAGCGGGAGAATGCCGCGTCGCGTATTGCCGAATTGAAACGGCAAATTGTCCAAAAAGAAAATGAGCTTAGTGTGTTGCTTGGCAGAGCTCCCGGGCAAATTCCGCGCGGGCGCTCGCTGGCGGATCAAGTGGCGCCGCCTGTGGTACCGGCCGGTCTGCCATCGGACCTGCTGCAACGGCGTCCGGATGTCGTGCAAGCGGAACAGCAATTGGCCGCGGCGACGGCGCGGATCGGCGCGGCCAAAGCCGATCGCTTCCCCAAGCTTTCCCTGACCGGCACGCTCGGCATTGCCAACCCGACGCTCTCAAAGTTATTCGACTCGAATGGAGAATATGGCGTCTTGGGACCTGGGCTTGCCGCGCCTTTGCTCAATGCCAAAGCGCTGGGATTTCAACAAGACTCTGTAGAAGCCCAGGCTCGGCAGGCGGTGGCGCAATATAAACAGACGGTTCTTGTGGCATTCAAAGAAGTTGAAGATTCGCTGGTCGGGGTCAGCACCACGCGCGAACAGGCGGCGGCGCAGGAGCGGCAGGTGAGTGCGCTCAAGGCGGCGTTGCATCTCGCGAACCTTCGATACAAGGGCGGACTCGCGAACTATCTGGATGTTTTAATCGCCCAACGGAATCTCTTTGACGCGGAGCTTTCCCTGGCTTCAACGCGCCGGCTCAATCTGACGTCGGTGGTCCAACTCTACAAAGCGTTGGGTGGCGGGTGGTCGCCGGACGAGCGTGGCCAGGAACAATCGGCGGCCGCGCCCGTTGAAGTCTCCCATAAGTGATGCTGCGCATCTCAGCAACATCCTAAAGGTCCTTCTCCACTGGCTGCTTTAAGAGCCGCCCTTCCATAGTCCCGCTTGTGATTATTTCCTCAGGCAGGATGATCGCGCAGCGTTGCGCGATATATCGTCACGGTTGACTCGTCGAGTTTCTGTTCGGAAAGAATTGTGTGAGCCCGGTTAGTCGAGAAACCGATGCATGATGTAGGTGTCTACAAAGCCCAACTGCCGGTGACGATAGGCCTTCGGCGCAGTGCCAATGATGGAGAATCCAAGCCGAGAGCGACTGCTCTGTCATTCGTGCTAATGACGAAATTGAACTGCATCGCGCGATAGCCGAGCGTTTTCGCTTCAGTTAATGCGTGGCGGCCCATCTGGGTGCCGATTCCGTTTCCCGCCGTTAGTGGATCGACCATAAACGCGGCATTCGCCACATGAGAGCCAAGGCCGGGCTGGTTAGGCTTTAAAATGTACGTGCCTTCAATTTTATCGCCGGCAAGCGCCACATAGGTGCGCAGGCCCTGGCCCATCCATGCGTCTCTGGCTTGTTCTTTGGTGGTCGATGGCGCGTAGGCGTAGGTATCACCCGTCTGAATGACTCGGGAGAAAATCTCCCAAATTCTGTCGAAATCTGCCGGCTCAGCGAGACGGATAGATAGAGGGTCGGCTGCGCTGCGAGGTTTTATCTCCGGCATCATCTAGCTCCTAGACGCTGACAGGGTATCTGTCGCGACGTGTTTGTGAAGCATGCGCGTCGCTCTCGTATCGTAAGCGATCAGGCTGTCCGCCCGGCTCTCATGTTGGGGGGGATGGCGAGGTCCATTTTGGCGGGACGCGGGACGTTTCTTCGGTTCATCATATCGACGAACGCTGCTTGGTCGATGGAGAGGTTCAACCGTTCGTTGAATCGCTTTTCCTCGCCGATTGTGGAAGAGACTCGGCCTTGATAGTCATGTCCGGGATAGACAATCGTATCGTCCGGCAGCGCAAAGAGTTTCTTTCGGACGGAGTCGAAAAGCTTCTCCGGCGAGCCTCCTTGAAAATCGGTCCGGCCGTTGCCGCGGATGAACAGCGCATCGCCGGTGAAGACGGCGCCGGAGAGCAGGTAGCTCGTGCAGCCATTCGTATGGCCGGGGGTTGCGAGCGCCATCAGTGACGTTTGACCGAGCCGCAGCGTCTCGCCCTCGAACAGAAAGAGATCCGCGCCGGTGACCTCGCCCTTCGCACCGCCTCCGTATACGATTTGCGCGCCAGTTCGATCTTTCAGAGCCGAGGCGCCGGTGATGTGATCGGCGTGGATGTGCGTTTCAACGGCAAAGCGGAGAGTCAGCCCGAGCTCGGCGATCAGGCGAAGGTCGCGTTCGACGTTCTCAATGACGGCATCGATGATCGCGGCTTGCTTGGACTCGCGATCGGCCACGATGTAGCTGCGGCTTTCCGCCCGGTCGTCTACGTCCTGTATCTCGTTGACGTCCAGCAGCACGGTGACAATATAGGTCATAGGAATGGCCACGAGACGTATCCTAAAAATCCCTTGCAACGCGAGCAAGCACGGCCATTCTAGCCTGTCCTATTGGCTCGGTCTATCGTGGAGGGTGATGAGTCGGGTGGCAAGACCCGGCCTGCATTTTGGGAAGTAAGGAGCCGGATATTTACGCGCTGGAAAATTCAGAGTGTTCCCATGTATCCTCGAAGCCGATTACGCCACAGGCAGACAGACATAGGGAGGAGGCGCCATGAAGATACGAGGCTTCTGGTTGGGGCTCACGCTTGGAATTGTCTCCACATGCCTGCTCAGTCAGTGGGTGTATTCCGTCTCAAGCAAGGAACCGGATCCGCTCAAGGGCATTGCTCCTGACACCGTCGCTGAGTATATCCATAGCGTGATACAGGCGGATCGAACGTTTTATACGAACGAGATTGTCGAGCGGATGCAAGAGCGGGGCATTGTCTTCGCGTCGGAACACTGGCGGGACGCCGGAGACCTTCCGTTACCCGCCCAGTTTGTGCTTGAAACGGGGCGGCTTGTCGCGAAGCAGCCGGGTGGCATTCGATTCCGGCTGATCAGTAATTGGGCCGTCAATAAAAAGAATCGCCCGGCGACAGAGTTTGAGCGCACGGCGCTTGAGAAGATCCTGGTGAATGACGACCGTCCCTATGTCGGGGTCACAACCGAAGGCAAGACGCGTGTGTTTCAGGCGCTCTATCCCGACAAGGCCTTGTCTCAGATGTGTGCCGATTGCCACAACGTGCATCCCGAAAGCCTCAGGAGGGATTTCAAGAAGGGCGACGTGATAGGGGGAATGCTCCTGACGATTCCGCTCCCTCGCTAGAGGCTCCGGCATTAGTTCTCGGAGATCGTCTATCTAGGAGTCACGGGCAATGAAGTTTTTGATGAGACATGAGGTGAGACGAGGAGGACGCCGTGAGTTCAGCATGCTCCCGCTCCTCCCCCTCTGGTCGTTAGCGGTAGACTTCCTTGCGATCTCCGATCTTCACGACCAGGACAATCAGTCTCTTGTCTTGAATCGTATACACGATTCGATAGTCGCCTTCGCGGATACGGTACAAATCTTCTTCGCCGGCGAGTTTCTTGACACCATGGGGGCGTGGATTCTCACGTAATGATTTGAGACGTTTGACGATTCGTTTTTGCGCCGGCTCGGCAAGCGCTTTGAGTTGGCGCTCGGCAGGAGGGGCGAGAAGAATCGAATAGGCCATGGGGGAATGCTAGAGACCGAGTTCCTTCATGACGGCATCCAGAGCCTTCGCACCTTTCTTCTTCGTCTCGGCTAAGGCGGCTCGCGCATCTACCAGGTCGATGCGGTCTTCCAAGTCTTCCAGTAATCGCAAGTCCTCCATCGAAACCACGGCGGCCACTTCCTTTCCCCGCCGTCGCAAGACCACCCGCTCCTTGCCGAATGCGACACGGTTGATGGTGTCTGCAAATCCTTCGCGTGCTTTACTGGATGGAAGATGTGCCATGGATGACCTCATTGGAAGTGTACGAATTGTACAAATCGTACGGTTGGTGCGGATGTTTGTCAAGGGGAGGGAAGCAAGGTGCGAGAAGGCGTGGCGAGGAAGGTGCCGGGCTGCCACGCATCGGGAATGGTTCCTGCCACCTTTTCTTTCCCGTGGAAGGGAATACTGGCAAGCAAAGATGGCGGAGACGTTGGAGTTGGAAGCGACGATGCGGCAGCGGGGGAGGCCGAGGAAGCTGCTAGAAAAGTAGCCTGAGCTAGCCCGGGTTTTGCGGACACTTTACGCCCGGTTCGATACGGCTTCAAACATCTCTGGGCTGACCCCGCTCAGATGGCTATGTCGACGAATGGGATTATAAAACATTTCGATGTAGTCGTAGATCTCGGCAGTGGCCAGATCCCGAGTCGTGTAGATTCGTTTCTTGATCCGCTCTTTCTTTAAACTGCTAAAGAACGATTCCGCCACCGCGTTAGCCCAACAGTTTCCACGTCGGCTCATACTCGGTTCAAGATGATGAGCATGACAGAAGCGTCGCCACGCATCATTGCCAAATTGTGAGTCTTGATCGGAATGGATCAGTGTGTGCGTGGGCTTGCGTCGCCGGACGGCCATGAGAAGCGCGTCCAGCCCGAGCTCTCGAGCCATCGTGGGTTTTGTTGACCAGCCGACAATGCGGCGGGAGTACAGGTCCATCACGACGGCCAGATAGAGCCAGCCTTCCCACGTGCGCACATAGGTAATATCCGTGACCCAGGCGGTGTTCGGGCGTGGGACGGTAAACCCTCGTTGCAGCGTATTGGGTGTCAGGAGTGACACGGGGCTTCTGCTGTACCGGGGAGCTCGGTAGCCGTGGAGGGCTTTTATGTTATTGGCCCGCATGATTCGAGCGACACGGTGCTTGCTACACGTCTCGCCGGCTTCACGTAGATCGAGAAAGATCCGTGGGGCTCCATAGATGCCGTGGCTCGCTGTATAGGACGCGCGGATCAGGCCGAGCAACCGCTGATCTTCCCGTGCTCGATCGGAGAGCGGATTCTGCACCCAGGCATAGAACCCGCTGCGCGAGACGTCGAGGAGGCGACACATCATGGCCGTATCAAACTCTCGACGATGGGCCTTGATGAAGGCATACTTCATTCGGACATGTTGTGATTGACGCCTATGATTCATAGACCCTCCCATGTGCTAACGACCACTTCAAAGGTGTCCGTTAAATCCTGGGAAGTCCAGGCATGAGTATTGACTTATTTATGTGAAAAGCATGAAGAGGGGACGCTGGGGAGTCGATGGCGCGACGGCTTGACAATTG
>CP092079.1:622550-644842 GCA_022226955.1 Nitrospira sp. | reverse complement strand
CGGTGTGAGCCGTCGCCACCCAGCCGCGTAGGACGTAAGCATGCAGTTTGTCGTGAGGTGATTGCTGAAGGCGAGCCCGATCGCGTGGCGCTCGTCATCGGGCAGCTTTTTGATCGCACGTGCGAGATGACCGAGGTGCAGGAGCTGGCGATCGTTGAAGAGCTGAGACCACTGTCGATAGCCGTAGTCCGTGAGGCGCGTGTCGGATCGGTGTTTTTTCTCGATCTTATGGCGAGGCAGGAAGTCTGGGTCGGCCTCGAGTTCCTGTCGAAGCGCCTTGCTAGCCCGCGTGACGGCAGCTTGATGAGCAGCGGTGGCTCGCAGGAAGACCCGCTCCTTCATCGGCACCGGTCGCCTCTTCGTGCGAGGAATTGCCTCGATCGCGAACAGGCGCCAGGTCGGCGGCTGCTTCGTCTCTCGACCAAGTGCGATGAGGGGCGTACCTTTGTTGCAGTGCTGGCACGTGTATGTGCCGTTCTGCACGGGTGCTGAGTTGAGCGCGGTCTTGGTCTTGCAGGACGGGCATGTGAAGCTCCGTCGGCCCGCCCCCAGTGCGTGAGGCTCGTGACACTTCCGGCAGAACGTCCAGCGCTTCTGGCCAGCTTCCTCGGCGAGCACGTAATTCGGATGAGCCTCCCCAATCTTCTTGCACGCCGGGCACGCAACGATCTGGACCCAGAAGTAGTGAACGGCGGTGAGTGGCTTGCCGTCAGAACTCCTCACGGCGTGGAAGGAGACAAGCGTCTTACCGACGCTCTCCTGCAATGTGCGGAGCGTAGGCAGCAGGTCCTCAAGAGTCGCGGCGGTCAACTCAGCCGAGGTGACTGCGCAGGCGATGGGATCGACGTCGACGCCGATGGCCGACGCTCCAAGCCTCGCCGCCTCGACGACCGAGGTGCCGCCACCGACAAACGGGTCGAGAATCGTCAGTCCCTGGAGGTTTGTAGTCTCGTAGTAGGCACTCCAGAAGTCGGCAGTCGGGGCCGCTACGGCGCCGACAAGCAATGCTCGAAATGAGCACCCGAGGCGGCGCGCGAACCACTTGTGGATTTGATAGATGGGCCGCGGACGCCGCCCCTCGCGTACTGCGAAGCGAACGAGGTCACCGAAAGGCAACTTGCCAGATTCGAGGAAATTGGATTGAGGTATGAGTGCTACCGTCAGCACACTAGGAGTCTCTCAGAAGTTATTGTCCTAAGATGCTTGGAATTGAGCAGCTTGCCTCGCCACTGACTATCACTGAAGGGTGCTTAGAGAAGGTAAAGGCGACTTTAACGCTAGACCATTTGTTATCGCAGAAGGTGTTGCCATAGCGGAGTTGGGTATCAACGCCGGGCCTTTTCTTGGCCATACCCAAGGCAGTGTAGTTAAACTCCTAGATAGGGCTAGAGGCTCCTCTGAGTCTTGCCTGTAGGCTGCGAAGAACCCGTCGCTATTGATAAACTCGCCGCTCTTTTGCCTTTCCGTCCTTGCGAATTCGCCGAGAAAGTATTCGTAGGCGAGTCCGAAGGAGTCGTAGTCGATGGTGGCGGGCATTTCGGAGACGCGCTTGAACAGTTCGTTCAGCAGTCTATGGGTGACGACTTCATAAGCCTTAGGCGGCACTCCGACGAACTCAGCATTATGTTTTTTGATGTCGCACATCGCCTCATTGGTAGCCCGGGCGGCATTGCGGCTTTCAGATAGGTGCAATAGCTTCTCGACTCGGGCGTTTGGCGTAAGATGGACAACCCCCTCGGCACGGTAGGCGACCGATTCGTCCATGCGCGATTCGCGATGTGACCACAAGGCGGTCGTCTCCAAGGCAGCCCGCATCTTCGCAAAGCGCACATCGGCGAAGCGAAGGAAGATGAGGCCGAGCACCGGTGTAGAGTATTGCGCGGAGGTGAGGCCGCTGTTCGCCCGTAGCTGATCGGCGGCATCCCAGAGCCGCTTCTCCAGTGCGTTCGTCGCCGTGTCTTTTTCGGAAGGAGCGATCCACTGCATGCAAAGACCTCACTACCCAATCACGTGATTGCCCGGCAGTGTACCTGAAACCGATTGATAGCTCGATCCTTTCTAGAGGGAGGCGTCGTCACATTTGCAGAAAATTTTCAAAAGCAATTCGAAGTGATGGGAATGGAATCTGGTGCGAATGGAGAACCGATCAGGGAGAGGTTGTGTGGAGTGCCAAAATGGGTGTGAAGCAGGGCATTGCAGAGCAGCAAAAAGTCCGTAACTGAGCCTCCGTTAACGGTTCAAGGCGTTTGGTTTTGGACAACCATTTGGACAACCAATCGGGCAAAACAGAACGAAAAAGCCTGAAAAATTCACAAAAGTGGAGTGAGGTGCGTGACGGCTGGCGGGGAGAATTTTGCTAATATTTTGAAGGTTTTATGGTGCCGAGGGACAGAATCGAACTGTCGACACCAGCCTTTTCAGGGCTGTGCTCTACCAACTGAGCTACCTCGGCACGGCACTCACTTCAGCGGAAGTGGTGGACGATACCGCAGAAGCCGTGATGGGGTCAAGGGTAATTGACGGCATCCCGCGATCTTCCTCAAATACAGCGGGGCGGTGCCGTGCAGCGCACGCCACCGCCCCGTGAATATCGCCGGGATTATTTCGCCGCCGCGATTTCCAAGAGCTCCACTTCAAAAACAAGCGTAGCGCCTGGCTTGATTGCGGGAGGTGATCCACGATCTCCGTAGGCCAAATTCGCCGGGCAGACGAGGCGGCTCTTGCCGCCAACCTTGATTTGCTGCACGCCTTCCGTCCAGCACTTAATGACTTGGCTCAATGGGAAGGTGGCGGGCTCGCCGCGCTTCACGGAGCTGTCGAAGACAGTGCCATCGAGCAGGGTGCCATGGTAATGCACCTTGACGGTATCGGTCGGTTTCGGCGTGGCGCCGGTTCCGGGCTTCATCGGAGTGATGACGATTCCAGACTCCGTCTTGATAGAGCCCTTTTCAGCGGCGGCTTTTGCGAGATAGGCGGCGCCAGCTTTCTTTTCCGCGTCCGCCACCACGGAGGCTCGCGCTTGCTGGAGCTGTTGAATTTTCGGGCCGAATGCTTGGAGGTCGACTTTGGGAGTGCGCTTCAAGGCTCCATCGGTGAGACCGGACTTGACGAAGTCCAGTTCCGATTCAGACAGCGCGAACGTGGCAAGCGATTGGCTGATTGCCAGGCCGAGGGCGTACAGGGTCTTTTGATCGTCATTGGTTGGCTCTCCCGATGCGGCAAACGCCGACGGGCTGCCCAGCAGGGCAATGGTTACGGCAAATACTGCGAGCGTGCGCATGAGTCATCCTTTCTTGATAGTGACAGTGAGAACAGATCGACTGATCGTACCTTACGATATGAACGGGTTTCGCACAACTGGAAAGAATTGAGCCGGAAGAGCTGTCGAGAGGCGTCGTTTAAACCGTGGGCGTCATTGTTTTGATGACGCCGACTTCTTCGTGGCCTGTATGGTGTTTGGCAGTATCTTCGTTTTTTCCGCCTTCGCGTATTCCCGCGCAATAGCATCGAGCCCACCGATGGCAAAGCGGTAGAGATGCGAGATCAGCGCCTCGCTGGATTTTCCAAGAATTTCGCGTGGAATGGCGGGCGTGCTGCTTCCGGCAACCAGTAGCACCAAGCATGGCGCGGCAATGCTCATTGCGCAACGCGTCAGGGCCGGATCGTTCGGAGGAATCGACGTAATCTCACTGAGGATGGACATGACGATCCGAATTTTGGGGAAAATTTCGTGTTGCCGCAGAACTTGAAGATGGGACGTGGGGGAAAGCAGTTCACGTCCCAACACCCTTGCATGCCAGCCTTGATGGCCTGCCGCTCCACCCACCAATCCCTCGATTAGTTTGTGCAGTTTGTCTCGGGCGGGCAGGTCGGCGGTGCTGAGTGCCTGCAGTGTTTCCATGCTGATAAAGCGTCGATGCGCGTCGGCGAGCACGGCTTGATAGAGGCCTCCGCGGCTGCCGAAGTGATAATTGATGGACGCGAGGTCTGCCTTGGCTTGAGCGGCGATGGCTTTGCTGCTGGTCTCGGCGAAGCCGGACGCGGCGAACAGCTCGCCGGCTGTTTCCAAAATGCGTGCGTACGTCGCTGCTCCGTCAGTGCGGAGTGCGCGCGAGGTTGTATTTCTTCGGATGAGCGACATGATTCGTGCGAGCCGGTTGTTTTGCCTCTTGACTATATGACAATTTTAATTTAAATTCAATTTAAGTTAAATGGTCGCCGAAACGTTCTTCTATATTTCGTTTCCATGGTGGTATCGAAAATGAAAAAAACACTGCTTGTTGGTTCGTTGATTTTCTTGGCTGCCGGAGCCGGCTGGTTTTGGTGGGACGGGGGCGAGGCCCGGCAAGCCAAGAATGAAATGGTCCTCTATGGCAATGTGGACATCCGGCAGATTTCGCTGGCCTTCGATGGCAGCGGCCGGATTGCCGAGTTGCGCGCGGAGGAGGGCGATCAAATCAAAGCCGGTGCCGTAATCGGTGTTTTGGATACCCGGACGCTTGAGCTTCAGGTCAAACAGGCGGACGCCAATGTTGAAGCCCAACGACAGACGTTGCTGCGGCTTCGCAATGGTTCGCGTCCGGAGGAGATCGCTGAAACTCGGGCGCGGCTGAGGTCGGCGGAGTCTGATGTTCAGCAGGCGAAGCGGGGACTTTTTCGAACGACCCGTCTCCTGGAAAGCCAGGCGGTCAGTGTGCAGGATGTCGACCAGGCAAGAAATAGCTTTGAGGTTGCGAGAGCGAAGATGGAGGAGCTGCGCGCGGCACTGCGCTTGGCCGAGTTGGGGCCGCGCGGCGAAGAAGTGGCCGTGGCGGAAGCTCAGCTCAACGCCACTGAGGCGCAAGTGGCTCTGTTGCGGCATCAGATCGATTTGGGAACGCTGCGTGCGCCGACCGATGCCGTGGTTCGTTCGCGGCTATTGGAGCCGGGCGACATGGCCACTTCGCAGAAGGCCGTGTTCTCGCTGGCGCTGACCCGGCCAAAGTGGGTTCGCGTCTATATCAATGAACCCGATCTCGGCAAAATCCAGCCTGGCATGCAGGCGCAAGTCTTTACGGACAGCCTTCAGGATCGGCCGATTGCCGGCACAGTCGGGTACATTTCATCGGTTGCGGAGTTCACGCCGAAGGCCGTGCAAACGGAGGAACTGCGGACCAATCTCGTCTATGAGGCGCGCGTCATTGTCACGGACGACGGCGACCTGCTTCGTCTTGGACAGCCCGCCACGGTGCGGCTGCCAACCCATGGTGCGCCATGAACAAGCCTCTTATCGTCGTCGCTGAGGACCTACACAAGAATTTCGTTGGCCCAGACGGCCACACGTTTGCCGCCATCGATCGGTTGTCGATGACCGTGCGTGCTGGAGAACTGACGGCGCTGGTCGGTCCGGATGGAGCGGGCAAGACAACGCTGATCCGTATGATGGCTGGTTTATTGAAGCCGGATTCCGGTTCATTGCAGGTGCTTGGCATTGATGTCGCGGCCTCTCCGCAGTCGGTGCAGGACCGCATCAGCTACATGCCGCAACGCTTCGGTTTGTATGAAGACTTGAGTGTGCAGGAGAATTTAGATCTCTACGCCGATCTGCATGGAGTGCCGCAGGAACAGCGGCACGAGCGGTTTGCCCGCATGCTGGACATGACCGACTTGGCGCGGTTTACCGAACGTCCGGCGGGAAAGCTTTCCGGCGGCATGAAGCAGAAGCTCGGATTGGCCTGCACGCTTGTCCGTTCGCCGGATCTGCTGATCCTCGACGAGCCGAGCGTCGGGGTCGATCCGCTGTCACGCCGCGATCTGTGGACGATCGTGCAACAGCTCGTCGATGCGGAACAGCTGAGCGTCATCGTCAGCACCGCGTATATGGACGAAGCGGAACGTTGCGGAAGAGTCGTCGTGTTCAATCATGGCCGTCTGCTGGCGGACGGTCCGCCCGGCGTGCTGCGGCAGCGGGCGCGCGGGTTGACCTACCTCGCCAGTCCTCCTCCAGGCACGCATGCGCGTGAGTTGCAAGCCCGGCTCATCGACCGGCCGGACTTGATTATCGATGCAGTGCCGCGCGGCGGCAATGTTCGATTCATCTGCCGGGCCGAGGAGGATGGGCAGCGATTGAAGGACGTGCTTCTGGATGCGCGCTATGAACCGCGTCCAGAAGAGCTGGAAGATGCCTTCATGATGTTGCTGCGGCAGCAAGAGGGGGATCAAGGCGCGGCGAAACCCTCCAGCGGAGCGCCATCCATCGCGGTTACCGGCAGGCAGGATCGGCCGGTGATTGTCGTGCGGGATCTTGTGCGCAAGTTCGGGGATTTTACAGCGGTTGCCAGCACCTCTTTTGAGGTGATGCGCGGGGAAATTTTCGGTTTGCTGGGACCGAATGGCGCGGGCAAGACGACGACGTTTCGCATGCTGTGCGGGCTGCTGCCGGCCTCCAGTGGATATTTGGAAGTGGCGGGCCACAATTTGCGCACGGCGCGGGCCGAAGCGCGCGGGCATATCGGCTACGTGTCGCAGAAATTCGCGCTCTACGGAAATCTGAGTGTGCGTGAAAACCTGGAGTTCTTCGGGGGGGCCTACGGTCTTCGAGGCAAGGCGCTGAAGGAACGGATCGCCGCGTCGCTGGAACAATTCGAGTTGGATCCTTCGGCTCAGAGCGGCATATTGCCTCCTGGGTATAAGCAGCGTCTTGCCATGGCGACCGGTCTGTTGCATCAGCCGGATATCCTGTTTTTGGATGAGCCGACCAGCGGTATCGATCCGCTTGCGCGGCGAGCCTTCTGGCGCACGATCACCGCGCTGGCGAAGGAGGGCGTAACAATCGTCATTACGACGCATTTCATGGAAGAGGCCGAGTATTGCGACCGCATTGCCATCCAGGATGCGGGGACAATGCTCGCGCTCGGCACACCCCTGCAGGTTCGTGAACAAGCCGCCGATGCGGGCGCGAAGGATATGAACAGCGCCTTCATCGCCATCGTCGAGCAGGGGCGGGCGCAACGGGCACTCGCAGGTAATGTCGCATGAATGTCTCCGGCTTCATCGCGCGGCTCGTCGCGCTGACGCGCAAGGAAACGCGCCAGATGCTGCGCGACCGCAGCAATCTCGTCGTCGGCTTGCTGCTGCCGGTCGTGTTGATCCTGCTGTTCGGGTATGGACTTTCTTTCGACGTCAAGGACGCTCGTCTGACGGTCGTGTTAGAAGACGGTTCTCCGTCTGCCCGCGATGCTGTGGCCGGTTTGCGAGGCTCTCCGTATTTCGCTGCGGTCTGGGGCAGGACGATGGATGAAGCCATCCGCTTGATGCAGGAAGACAAGACCGACGCCATTTTGTATGTGCCAGGCGATTTTTCCCGCCAGCAGGCCGCCGGCAATGGCCGTGTGCAACTGTTGCTCAATGGCGTCGATTCCACGACCGCCTCGACCATCGAAGGGTATGTCAGTGGCGCGCTCTCTCGTCAGGGGGCGCAGAACGGCGATCGCATGGGCAATAAAAGCGCCGGTGTGGCAAGTGTCGTGATTGCACAGCGCACCTGGTTCAATGAGCCGGGAGAAAGCACTTGGTTTTTCGTGCCGGGCTTGATTGTGCTGGTGATGACGCTTATCGGCGCGTTTCTGACCTCGCTGCTGATCGCGCGCGAATGGGAACGCGGCACGCTTGAATCCCTGTTTGTCACCCCGGTGCGGTCGTTGGAGCTGGTCCTCGCCAAGCTTGCGCCGTATATCCTCGTCGGCGCCATCGATTTGGCGATGTGCCTGCTGTCGGCGAAATATCTGTTTCGGGTGCCGATGCTTGGGTCGCTGTGGGTGATCGTGCTGTCCTCGATGCTCTATCTCTTGGTATCGCTGGCGCTTGGGCTGTTCATTTCGGGGGCGACGAAGAACCAGTTCGCCGCCAGCCAGATGGCGTTGCTCGCCAGTTTTATGCCCGCCATGATGCTTTCCGGATTCATCTTCGATTTGCGCAATGTGCCGGTTGTCATTCAGGGCGTCAGTTACCTGCTCCCGGCGACGCATTTCATGTCGCTCATCAAGACGCTCTTCATGGCGGGCGACATTTGGCCGGACATCCTGCGAAGTTGTGCCGTGCTGTCGCTGTACGCGGTTGCGCTTATTGCCGCCACCTGCGGCACGCTGCGCAAGACGCTGGATAAAACGACATGAGAAGGTGTCTCGACTATCTCGCGAAAGTGTGGGCCTTAGTTCGCAAGGAAATGTTGACTCTGGTCAAGGATCCGGCGAATCGAGCGCTTCTTATCATGCCTGCGCTCATTCAGGCGCTGCTATACGGTTATGGGGCGACCTACGATCTCACCAACGTTCCCTATGCCGTGCTCGACCAAAGCCGCGGCGCCGCCTCGACGGAGCTCCTGGCCCGGCTTGATGGAACCGGTGTTTTTCATCGCGTGGCGACGCTCACCTCGTCAGACCAGCTCGCTGGAGTGATCGACCGCAGTGAGGCGTTAGTGCTTATCAGCATTCCATCGGATTTCGAAGAACGTATAGCTGCCGGGCAGCAAGCGTCCTTGCAGGTTATTCTCGATGGCCGCAACTCTTCCACGGCGGGATCTGCGGCGTCCTATGTGTCCTTCATTGTCGCGTCATACAACCAGTCGCTGGGCAATGTTTCTTCCGTTACTGTCGTGAGCCGTTCCTGGTTCAATCCGAACCTCGAATCCCGCTGGAACATGATGCCGGGTCTGATCGCCTCCCTCAGCTTAATACAGACCCTCATGCTGGCGGCCCTATCGGTGGCGCGCGAACGCGAGCAAGGCACGTTCGACCAGTTGCTGGTGACGCCGTTCACTCCACTTCAGATTTTGATCGGCAAGGCGATGCCATCCATTCTGGTAGGGCTGCTTCAGTCCACGATCATCTTTTTGATCATTCTGTTCTGGTTCAAGATCCCGATGAATGGGTCCGTCTGGCTGCTGTATCTGGCGCTTTTTACCTTTACAGCGGCATCGGTCGGCATCGGCCTGTCGATCTCGGCGGTGGCGTTGAACATGCAGCAGGCGATGCTCTACACCTTCATGCTGATCATGCCGTTCATGCTGCTGTCAGGCCTGCTCACGCCTGTGCGCAATATGCCGCAGGCGCTCCAGATCCTCACCTATGCGAACCCCCTGCGATTCGGCATCGACACGGTGCGTCGCATCTATCTTGAAGGAGCCGGGCTTGGCGATATCGCGTTCAACTTTATCCCGCTGCTCGCCGTGGCCATTATCACGCTTCCGCTCGCCGCATGGCTGTTCCGTAACCGGCTCGCGTGATTTGAAGCCGTAGCAGACTAATGGGTGATCGATGGGCTTGAACGACGATAGCGGGCAATCCATTCGCGCTAAACGTATGGCTCTCTTGCGACTTCGACGAACCGCAGATGGTTAGAGCCTCGATCAGCCTGGCCTCAAGACGAGCGTTGCCGGCAAGACAATGCAGAACGTCCCGCCTCTCGCGGTCTATCGCATTGTCCGCCGTCCTCCTTTTCTGCTCCGATCTCATCGGCGGCGACAGATTGATGGCAAGGCCGGGACCAGGCCATTGTCCTCTTTGCGCTCTGTAAGAGCTTCATGGGAGGCATTGCTCGCTGCGAAGTAGGTTGTCGAGGGTCTTGGAGCGGACGCATTGCGTCAACACGTTGGCGTAATGTGCAAGCGTTGTGGCATAAAGCCAATGTTATGGCCTGTTCCTGTAGCTATTTTATATCCAGAAGACATTGTCGCCGTGTCAGGGCGGCAGAATAAATTAGTTCAAACAAAAGGAACTACGCACATGACCACAAAAGTCGCACTCGTCACCGGCATCTCGTCGGGTATCGGTGAATCCGCCGCGCTCAAGCTTAAGGAGCGTGGCTACAGGGTCTATGGCGCGGCCCGTCGCGTTGACCGGATGCAGCACCTGACCAAGTCCGACATCCGGATTTTGGCGATGGACATCACGGATGATGCCTCAATGCGGGCCGGCACCGCCGCAGATCATCGCCGACACGATCGCCAAGGCGGTGACTGCGTCCAAGCCCAAGACCCGCTATGCGATCGGCTTCGGGGCCAAACCGATGATCTTCATGCGCGGCATCCTATCCGACCGCGTCTTCGACGGCATGATACGGACGGCAACCGGCATCTCCATGGCCATGAAGAGCCAGAGGGCTTAGTCGGAGTGTCTGCGATGGGTGATATCATGAAGAACTGCATCGATGGCACCTGGGTCGCTTTAACCTTCTCCGATGTTATCAACGACATGACCATCGCCTGCGAGGGAATCTTCGGCCCATTCATGTCTCCCATTGCCTATGAGACTGTAGGCGAGGCGATCTCAGGAGGTCGATGATGGCGCAGATCGACAAGTGCAAGGTCTCGCAGGCGTTCTGGCGGGCGGCTGAGCAGTTTGGCATCCCGCCGGCCGCGCTGTTGCGGCAGGCCAGGCTGCCGGCAACGCTTCATCTGGGCGCACAAGCCTTCGTTACCACGGCGCAGTATTTCGCGCTGATGCAGGCGATGACGGACCTGTCCGGCGACCCTGCGCTTGGCATCCGGATGGTGCGATCCGTCGATACGGCGGTCCATCCGCCGTCGAGCCTCGCCGCTTTTTATGCCCGCGACTATCGCGATGGGCTGACTCGGCTCGCACGATTCAAGCGCCTGTGCACCCCGGAGCAGTTGCAGGTCGTCGAGGTGGGTGGCGACTGCACCATCTCCACCGAATGGCCCTTCGCCGCCGTCGATCTCAATCGTCCGTTCCCTGAACACAATCCCGAGATGCTGGAGATGCTGACGCCGGCACTGGGTGCGGCGCTCGGTGAGTTGGAAGCACAGAGTTCGATCGCCGAACAGGTGAAGATCGTGATGAAGCGCAGTCTGGCGAGCGGCCAACCGGGTCTGTCCGACGTGGCAAAACAACTGGCCTGAGCGATCGAACCCTCCAGCGGCGTATCACAAAGGAAGGATCGACCTTTCGTGATCTATTGTCGGCAGCTCGCCGGGACCTTGGCCGCCATCTCCTAACCGATCCTGCCACGGGCATCGATGAAGTGGCCTGCTTACTCGGCTATCAGGACACCACATCCTTCTACCGCGCTTTCCGGGAATGGGAAGGCATGCAGCCGAACCGCTGGCGCGAGTTGAACATGAACAGGCCTCACGCGCTTGAAACCGCCGGTCTCCAGTAAAGTGGTCAAGCAGTGCGAGAAGGCACGATGACAATCCATATAGAAAGGAACAGCTAGATGACCCGTCGCGTCCTTCTTGCCGGCAGCACCGGATTGGTGGGCGGCCTCGTCGGCACTCGGCTGGCTGGCAGGCCCGAGGTTGAGCTTACCCGCCTTGTCCGAAACGGGGCGTCGGCGTCCGGCTGCGCCATCGATTTCGAGCGGCTGTGTCATGAACCCACAGGCGTATTGGAGTCGATCGCGCCCGATGGCGTGGATATCGCGATCTCTTGCCTGGGCACGACGATCGCCACGGCTGGCTCGCAAGCGGCGATGTTCCGTGTCGATCACGACTATGTTCTCGCTGTCGCTCAAGGTGCGAGGGCGCTCGGCGCGCGTCAGTTCATTCTGGTGACCGCGGCAGGCGCTGGCGGACCGGGATTCTACCTTCAGACCAAGGGCAAGATCGAACAGGCCGTGACGGCTCTCGGCTTCAAGCGGGTCGATATCATCCGTCCCGGCTTCTTGCTCGGTGCGCGCGGTGAGCGGCGGGTGTGGGAAGCAATCGGCCAAAGGATTTTCGCCGCGCTCACGCCGGTACTGATTGGTCCGCTGTCCCGCTACGGCGCTGTCTCCGCAGAGGCAGTGGCCGATGCGATCGTCATGCTCACCGGACAGGCAGCCCTTGGCTGTAACGTTCATGAGAACATTGACCTGCGCCGTCTTGTGGCGACCGCGCGCTGAAAATTGTTCGGTCTGCTGTCGATGGTATGTCCATCGTCTCTCTGGTCAGTTCCTGCAATCAGGCGAGGGCGATGTCCGCTGAACATAGCCAGTTCCAATTACCCAGAGTGGAAGTCGATTGGATCAAAGGGAAAAGTCGGCGGAGAAATCGGGCTTCTGGCGGCTATTAGTTCGCATCACCGGTCGCTATTATTGTGGCGGAGAGGGAGGGATTTGAACCCTCGGTAAGGATATTCTCCCTACGACGGTTTAGCAAACCGTTGCCTTCGGCCACTCGGCCACCTCTCCACGACCAGTTACTCAGGGGTCTGTCCGCAGGCGGGCAGAGTCGTCAGCGTGGTTATGCCGCTGACGAGCGGGCTGATATTACCTCAGCCGGTGCGAGCGGTACAAGTAAAAGGTCGCTGCCGTCGCGTGAAAAGTTTGGTCGGGCTATGCAGCCTTTCTGATGTCCCATTGAAAGCTCTGGATATGGCGTTTTGATTTGGCGAGAAGTCTGGAGGCGGTTGAGTAGAGGTGCTGCGTGAGGAGGGTGGTTTTGGCTGGGCGTATCGGCAAGGTGGAGGAGGCGGATGCGCGGGTATCCTGAATAAAGGTCAGCGGCTCATCTGCAATAGATGAGCGAGAGGCCGTGTAGCGAAGTTCGATCGTGCTTGGCCGAACAACTCCGCTCAGGGCGAGGAGATGCAGGGCTTTTTTCTTTTGAGCGCGTGTTTGCCGATAGTGGGTCCAGCGTGTCAGTGGCATAGATCTATCTCCTAGTGGTGCATCGGCGGCGTTGGTATTCAGGGCGCTACATCCACAGCACTTTTCCGAAGTCTTTATCGATCCCTCTTGGAGAATGGCAATGGGTGCATCGCGCAAACAAGGTTGCATCGTCCGGTACAAGCGACGAGCGAAGGACGATTTGATAAATGTGTCCCCCGCAAGAGGTGCAGGCTTTACCTCGGATTTCTCTGCGAATGGCTCCAACCTTGCCGACTTGTTTTTGCATCGCCGTCCTCCTTGTCGTGGGCTATTCCCGATGCCGCATCCATTCCGCGCAGGTGACGTTAGAATAGGCGAGATCATGGGGGCTGAAAATACCGTAGAGGTAGGAGTGCCCTAAACGAAAGAGGGGATGGGGGTAGAACTCTTTAGAGTGAACCAGCAGCATCGTGTTGATGTATATGCTTACACATCAACACGTTAAGCGGTTGGATTGAATGAGATAGATGTTGTTCTCAGAGGGGTGGTATGAGGATCTGAGTGGCGTGGAGATTTATGGAGATATGCGAGCGGAGGCGGTGTGATTGTCGAAGGGGAATATGGCGGAGGGGGCGAGATTTGAACTCGCGGATAGGTTGCCCCATCTCCAGTTTTCAAGACTGGCACGTTCGGCCGCTCCGTCACCCCTCCGAGCCGTAGGAAGATATGTGGCACTACTTTCGGATGCAGTCAAGCCCTCCCATATAGGGACGGAGCAGCGTTGGAACGACAATGCTGCCGTCCGCTTGCTGGTAGTTTTCCAAAATCGCGAGCAGTGTTCGTCCGACTGCGAGGCCCGATCCGTTCAAGGTGTGGAGGAATTCCGTCTTGGCGTCTTTCCTCGCGCCTTTTGTGCGATGGCGGATATTAGCGCGCCGCGCTTGGAACGCCTCAAAGTTGCTGCAGGAGGAGATTTCACGGAAGTGCTGTTGCGAAGGAAGCCAGACCTCGATGTCGTAGGTTTTGGCTGCTGAGAATCCCATGTCTCCCGCGCAGAGCGCCATGACGCGATACGGCAATTCCAGCCCCTGTAGAATGCTTTCCGCATGGCCGGTCAGACGTTCGAGTTCAGCGGGAGATTGATCGGGAAGGCAGAACGCGACGAGTTCGACTTTATTGAACTGGTGCAGCCTGATTAAGCCGCGGGTATCTTTTCCATAGGAGCCGGCTTCCCGGCGGAAGCAGGGGGTATAGGCGGTATAGCGGATCGGCAGCGCCTCTTCGTCCAGCAACTCGTCCCGGTGGAGATTGGTAAGCGGCACCTCCGCTGTGGGGATAAGGAAGTAGTCTTCGTCTTTCAGGCGAAACAGGTCTTCTTCAAACTTTGGCAGCTGCCCCGTGCCGGTCATTGTGCTGCGGTTGACCAATAGGGGAGGGAGCACTTCTCGATATCCGTGCTGCCCGGTATGGCGGTCCAGCATGTAGTTGATGAGGGCGCGTTCAAGTTGGGCGCCTGCGCCGGTCATGACGGAGAAGCGAGCGCCGGCGAGCTTGGATGCCCTATCGAAATCGAGAATACCAAGGGCCTCGCCGAGTTCCCAATGGGGCTTCGCAGGAAAGTCGAAAGAGGGGCGGGTCCCCCATTGACGGATCTCGACATTATCCGAAGCGTCTTGCCCGGGCGGCACGGACTCATGCGGGATGTTGGGAATGCGCAAATTCAGATCGGTCAGGGAGTCTTCGACCCCGCGCAGCGCGCTTTCAATGTCGCGAATGCGGTCGCCGAGCTGTTTCATGGAAGCCATAGCCTCGTCGGCCGGTTCCTTGGTCCGCTTTAACCGGGCCACGTCGTCGGACCCTTTTTTGAGGTCGCTACGGAGTTGTTCAACCTGCATCGTCAGCTGACGGCGGTCCTCAAGCAGCGCTTTGATGGCGTCCCAAGGAACGTCGGCTCCCCGGCGGCCGAGGCGTTCGCGAATGGAATCGAGATGGTCTCGCAACTGGCGTAAATCGTACACGTGGCGCTCCTCAGAAAGTTCGAGGAATCTAGCATCGGGTTGGGTCAGAGTCAACGAAACGCGCGATGCCTAGAGCGGAGCAGCGGTGCCGCCGATTGCCGTGGATTGACAATTGTTGGTTCCGCCGCCACGATATCGTCATGCGCACCGTGTCGAATCCTCCGAACCCTTTTGAGTCGACCCATCGTGAACTCTTGGAGCCCGCTCCTGCGGCAACCGTGGAGATCTTTCACGACGCGAGCCGGAACATTCTGAGCCGCAATGACAGCCCGGACCTGCCCTTCCGCTGGAGCGTCAATCCCTATCGCGGCTGTTTCCATGGGTGTGCCTATTGCTATGCGCGCTCTTCGCATGAGTATTGGGGGTTCGGAGCCGGAACCGATTTTGAGTCGAAACTTGTCGTGAAGGAAGAGGCAGCCAATCTCTTGCGCCAGGCATTTGAGCGGCGGTCCTGGCATGGCGAGTTGGTTGTCTTTTCAGGGAATACCGATTGCTACCAGCCATTAGAGGCATCCTATGGGTTAACGCGCGCCTGTTTGGAGGTGTGCGCGGATTTTCGGAATCCCGTGGGAATCATTACGAAAGGCGCATTGGTGCTCCGCGATCTGGATGTCCTGACGAGGCTGCGGCAGACAGCCTGGATCAGGGTCTACTTCAGCATTCCGTTTGCCGATGACGACGTGGCCAGAAAGATGGAGCCTCATGTTCCTTCGATCGACAAACGATTTGAAACGATGAAGGCTCTCTCCGAGGCGGGGATCTCGACCGGGGTTTCCATTGCGCCGGTTATTCCAGGCCTGAACGATAAGGCGATTCCTGAATTGCTTGAGCGGGCGCGGGATGCCGGTGCGCGCACCGCGACGTACAGTTTGTTGCGGCTCTCCGGTAGCGTCGAACCCGTCTTTCTGGAGCGAGTCAAAGCCGCTTTCCCGGATCGATTCACGAAAATCACCAATCGTCTTCGCGAGGTGCGAGGGGGGCGGCTTTCCGAATCGGCGTTCTTCGATCGTCATCATGGAAGGGGAATCTACTGGCAGATGATCGAGCGGTTGTTCGAGGTCGCCCGGCGCCGGACTGGATTGGAAGGCGAGCGCGAGGCGGCGATTCCCGATACGTTCAGGCGGCCCGCCGGAGCTCAAACAGAATTGTTCGATAGCAAGGAGGAAGGATGACGCACAATCCAGGGTTCCTGAAGGTGGTGGATCAAGCCAGAGCGCGCGTCAAAGAATGCACGGTGGCCGAGGTCAAGCGCCGTCTGGACCGCGGCGAGGTGTTTCACTTCGTCGATGTTCGGGAAGACCATGAGTTTGCCAAGGATCGCGCCAAAGGGGCGCGTCATCTGGGCAAAGGAATTATCGAGCGTGATATCGAAACGATCATTCCTGAGAAACAGGCCGCGATTGTGTTGTATTGCGGTGGCGGATTTCGCTCGGCGCTCGCGGCGGACATGCTGCAACAGATGGGCTATACGAACGTGGTGTCGATGGGTGGCGGAATCAAAGCGTGGAGAGAGGCCGGCTATCCGCTTGAATCGGGACAGCCGGCCTAGATAGCTGTCGCTACTTATTGACGCGGTCGAATTCTTTAATGACCTGGTCGGTCAGATCGACCGTTTCTTTATTGTAGATCACGATCTTCACGGTCTGCTCGCTTCCGCGGTCGACCACAATCGAGAAGCCTCCCTTTTCGGCTACCGCTTGCGTGGCGGAACCGATGCGCTTCATATAGTCGTCGACGAGCTCTTTCTGCTTGCCTTGAAGCTCTTGATTAAATTCCTGCGCGCGTTTTTGGTAGTCTTGGATCCTCGCCCGGAACTGCGTTTCCTTCTCTTTCTTCTCGGCCTCGCTTAGCTTGGCGAGTTGATCCTTGAGCTGCTTCTCATAATTCCGCAGCTCTTCTTCGTCTCGGGACAGCAACTTCTGTCTCGTGCCGACATATTCCTTGAGCCCTTCGAGGGCTTTTTTGCCGGCTTTCGATTTCTCCAAGACCATCTGCGGGTCGACAACCCCCATCTTAAAGGCGTCGGCAGCCTGCACGGCTGTCGAGAGCGGGCTCAACAGTAGTGAGACGAGGGCGGTAACCATAAGCGTCTGTACGACGGGGATGCGCATGTGAACACTCCTTGGGCTAAGCATAAAGCGGATGTGTGGCTAAGCGTCCGCCAGAATAACGGGGGGATGAAGGCCTGTCAAGGCAGTGCCAGGAGGGCTAGATGAAGTAACGGCTGGTGTCGAATTGATGCTCTGTATTGTCGATGAGTCGCACGATGCTGTGGCGATAGTCGCCGGATGCATCTTTGCCGATGAGGTCCAGCTCCGGCCCATTCTCCATCAGATTGCCTTCAGGATCGGCAATCACTTTCACCAGAGGCCGTTCGGCATCGGCTCGCTCGACCGCTGGTTTGAGGACAACGGCCAGCTCATTGGAGTCTAGCATGACGAGGCTCCCGATGGGCACGATGCCGACACAGTTGACGAACAACTTTAAGAGCGTTGCGTCGAAACTCTTGCCCGACTTGCCGAACATGATATTCAGCACCTTGGAGGGCGACATCGGTTCGCGCCGGTAGACGCGCGATGAGGTCATCGCGTCATAGCAATCGGCAATCATCAGAATGCGCCCGGTGAGCGACAGCTTCCAGGGCGTCTTCAGCTTGGGATAGCCGGAGTAATCGAGATTCATGTGATGCTCGAATGAGGCGGCGGCCATGCGAGCCGGTAGATTGGTAATGCCGCGCAGCTCGGTGAGACTGAGGACGCCTTCAGTCGGATGATTTCGCATCGCGACCCACTCTTCGTCGGAGAACTCGCCGGGCTTGTTCAGGACTTCGAGAGGGATGGTCGATTTACCCATGTCGTGAAACAGCGCGGCCAGTCCGAGATCGGCCAGCGCGACCTTGGGATAGCCGGTACGGTTGGCCAGGGCGATGGAGAGCAGGGAGACGTTGACCGAGTGGTTGTGCGTATATTGATCGTGGCATCGCAGCGTGGCTAATCCCAGGAGGGTGGCTTCGTCCTGCATCATCAAATCAACGATGTTTTGGATGGCTCGCTTGGCTTGCTTGAAATTGACCGTGCCACCGTCCCGCACAGATTTCTCGAGCCCTCCGACCGCATTGGCGGCTTTCACATAGGCATTCTTGGACTGGATCTTATGGCGCACTTTAGGGTCTGCTTGCAGGTCGGAGGCCTTTCCAGAATCGGACTCGTCGCCGCACTCTTCTTTGATCTCCAGTTCGCGGAGGTCTTCCAAGGTAATGCCGGCGACATCGCGCGCACGCAGTTCCTGTCGAAAATCGTCCAGAGACTTTGCGGCAGGGTCCAGACTGACGAAGAGATAGGCGAATTCACGAAGGTCTTTCGAGGCGGCTGTCGTGGCAAAGGTGAGTCCTCCGATCCTCCATTTCGTGAGCGAGTCGATGATGCTGCCGATGACGGCCATCTGTTGGGCGTTGACCTTCAAATGGCTTTCGCCAAGGAACAGAAAATCGTTCTGCAGCCGCAAGGTGACGGGATGATCGTGCGCCAGCGTTTGAATCAGCGTCAGCATGGTTTCGACTGGCTTGTCCAGTGCGGCATTCGTCCGGCCATGAATTTTTGACGTCTTAATGAGCGTGTTGAGTTGCGTGATGAGCTGAAAGCCCAGCATCACGAGCTGCTGATCGAGAATATCGCCGGCCTCTGACCCGTGCCCAATTTTCTGCGACAGAGATTTCTCGTGCGTCAGCAGCGGCTGAGCTTGATCGTTTTCAGCGGTCGGTTGAACGAGCTTGAAGTCACTCACGGGGCGTCCTCATGTCGCGTGGATTGGTCTCGGACGGCTTTGGTCTTGGACTGTTTCTGAAGTTGCGTGAGGGCTATGGCGCAAGCCTGACGGACCGCGGCGCTTCCCTTTTTCTGTCCCAGCTCTAATGTCGCGATCGCGGCAGGGGTGCCCAGTTTCCCCAGAGCATCTGCCGCCAGCACGGCGCATTCTTCTTTTTTCTTCCGATTGGTCCAGGCCCATTCCGTGAACAGTCCCTGCCAGTAGGGGATGGCGTCGTCTCCGCAGGTGGCGCGGATTGCGTGATACAGCCCGCGTTTTTCGCTCACGGGGCGTTCCCAGAATATATCGTCCGAAAGGATGGGGTCCCACTGAGGAAACGGCGCGCTGTATTGCCCGGTGGTCAACAGCTTCAGCGCGGCAATGCGGACAGAGTCGTCGCTGTCGGAGAGGCAGAGGATGAGCCGGGCGCCATTGCCGTTGGGTTTCAGGTGGCCGAAGACCCGGAGCGCTTCCTTGCGGACCTGCACATCGGGATAGCGCACGAGTTTTTCAACCGCGTCGGCGAATGCCGGATCGTTCCACTTGGCGACAATGGCGAGGAGATTTCTGACGTAGGCCGGCCGCCGATCGGTTAGGCCGCGGATCACCGGTTCGGAATGGTCTTTGGCTAACGCGCCGAGCGTTTCGGAGACAATGGCCTGATGCGCCGAATGTTCAAGGTTAGCCAAGAGCGAGCAGAGCAGGGAGATGGCGTCCGTCCCCATCATCAGGAGGACTGTGGAGAGTCCTTCGGTGTTCGCGGTTGGAGTCCGGTTCAAATAGGACTCAATGGATTTAATGTGCTCCGGTTTGCCCAGCCCGGACAAGAGCGCGGCGAGGTGGCGCTTATGTTCGTCTGACATATCGGGACGAACGACGTCGGTTTCGTGAAGGATGCTCAGGACGGTTTCAAGAACCGCCCACTGGCCCGTCTGAACCAATGCGGTGATCACCTGACCCCAGAGGGCGCAGAGTTTCGTCAGCAGCGCGGGCGATTGCTCCGATGCGAGAATCGCGGTGAGCACGTCGAGGATATAGGTTGTACTGTCCTGCTGGTTTTCTTGTTCGATTTCTTTGGCTAGCGCGGCGAGTTCGTCCGCAGTGACCTCGTAGCCCACCAAGCCTGATTGGAATCGCGCTTTTTGCTGGGCCGTAGTTTGGGCCTCGCTTCCATCGGATTGCGCGGTGTTTTTCTCGCGTTCTCGATCGAGCAGTTCCCGAAGGGTTGAGTCCGATGTCGTGATGGGGTTTAACTGGAGGAGAGCTTCCGATCCTCCCGACGCTTTCGCAATTTCTTCCGCCGTGACCAGCGTCAGTGCGGTCAGATTCTTCTGCCAGAGGCGCGTCACAATGTCGTCGTCGTTCTCTTTGTCCTGGCTCGCCCAGAGGGCATCGAGAAAAAATGACAGGTCTTCCTGCGTCAAGCCTTGATGAAGCACCAGCTCACGGATGCCGTCGGCGTACAGTTTGAAGGCGAGGTTCTCGCTTCCGCCTTCTTGTTCAGCCTGGTAGACGATCTCATCCTTACAGAGCAGCTCACCGCGCGTGACGAGAAATGTGAGCTTGGCGTAGGTGTCGAGATGGCTGGAGAGCAGGTCGAAGAGCTGTTGAGAAAATTTCAATGCCACCGGATTGGCGGCGCCATAGGTGCGATTGGACTTGGCGGTCTTATCGAGAAGCTTCAGCACGCGCTTCACCGAAGCGATCTCAGGTTCTTCTGTCCCCTGAGCCGCAACGGCAGCAGCCATCATCTCTTGCGCGGTCTTAAGATCCGACATAGTGATACACCTATCGGGCAGTCGAAAATTCGTCAAGAAAATGAGTATTCTCGACTAGCTGGATTCACGAAGGATCGTGTAAGGGCGCTGCTTGTCAGATAGGCAGGCGGCCAGTACAATCGCGGGATCATGAGTCAAATCACTCCACCGCCGCCTGTTCGCATCCTGTGTTTCGGCGACAGCTTGACCGCGGGCTTTCAGTCGCCGACGAGAGACCATCCCCAAGGACAATCCACCCCC
Source organism: Nitrospira sp. (assembly GCA_022226955.1). Lineage (NCBI taxonomy): Bacteria > Pseudomonadati > Nitrospirota > Nitrospiria > Nitrospirales > Nitrospiraceae > Nitrospira > Nitrospira sp. The sequence continues at coordinate 624,435 of CP092079.1, read as the reverse complement.
TATGGCGAATGGGTTCAGGAGGCAGTCGGATCGGCCGCGCAGGTGTCCATCAGCGGCACCTGTGGAGAGCTCACCGGTGAAATGGTCATGCGATTCAGGCGGGATGTCCTGGCGCAGGCACCCCACTATGTCGTGATCCTGGGCGGCACCAATGATCTTGGGTGGAATGGCCCGACGCATGAGATCATGCGCAATCTGGTGAAGATGTATGAGCAGACGCTGGCCGCCGGTGGAGTGCCCGTGCCCGTGACGGTGCCGTCGCTGAGAGTGGAAGATGCGGGCAATAGCCGAGAAGGGATGGAGTGGGTGGCCGATCATTTAGCGCGGCGGCATGAGCTGAACGGTCTGATTCTCGACTACGCCCGAACAAAACATCTCGCCGCCATCGATCTCTTTACCGCCACGGCCGAGCCCGAGACAAATCTATTAGCCCGAGAGTATTCCAATGACGGTCTGCACCTCACCACCGCCGGCTATCGCCTCTTCGCGGATCTGGTGTCGGAGCAGATCATGGCGTCGATGAAAAAGCGTGCATCGCAGATCTGATGTGCTAGGTGGGGCACTCGGTGATGACAAATGGGTGACTGCAACGCCGGGTATGGCGGATGACAAAGCGTGCTGGACTGGATTGATGCGGCGGCCGCATGGGCGGCACAAAGCCTCATGAGAAAAGACTCCCGACCCCTTTGTTTCCTTTCAATGCCTTGGGAAGTCTGGGCAGCAACTAAGAGCGACTATGAGCTACTTCAAAGACAGAAGGCGTTAGCTGGGAGGAAGCCTTGATGCGAAAGAGCCATGCGGTCCTTTCAGTGTGGGCTACCATAGTATTGTGGTTTTGTGCTGGCATGCTCCCAGCGCATGGGTTGGAATATTTTGATGCACGGTCCAATAAATTTAACTTCCTTGGCATGCTTAGTGACTCAATCCCTATTGAGGCCAGTGAACGTGTGGTTTTGGAGCAGCCCTATCTTCCTGCAAAATGGGTAATAGTAGTTTTTGATAAGCCCTTTGACGACATTCATCATGCAGTTCGGAGTGTAGTTACTAGCTCAATGGGAGTGGCAAGTGAGTTTGAGACTAGGCGACTGAAAGGACAATTGCGGACGCCTCAACTAAACGATCCCAAGGACCCAATCTTTGGTGACGCGCTGGAGGACTTTCAAGCCGTCCTTCCTAGTTTTCATGAATCACGGGAGTACCGCTTGCTGAGTAAGCCATACAATATCCTCGATGTGGCAACGACATATTCACAATCTGAATGGAGGTTAGCAGATGGTCAATTACTGTTTGGGCAGCCGATTACAGTTCTAATTATTGGGAGAACGGATCGTTCACGTGAATGGGCGCGAAGCCACCTGGGCTTTTTCTGGCCTTTCAAGGATGATGCAGTGAATCACCTCGTGACAAGCACGGAGATTGCGCTCGTTGAACGTGTGAGTGAAATAACGAATGTAGGATGTGCCAAATATTTTGTTCCCTACCCAGGCTATAAGGTAGATGGGATGCTCGTGCTCATGAGGGCAATCATGGCTGCAGCGACATCTAACTGCTCGCCGAACGAGAAAATAGGGACTAGTTGAATTTCTGATGACCGCTGCAACTGAAAAGGAGCCCATGAGTGTGAAGAAAGAAAACAGGGACAGACTGAATTCCTGATGGCTGCTGTGGCTGAACAAGAACCGATATTTGTTGAGCGACGTGGGCATGCGATGGATCGCGTTGTTAAGAGAAGAAAAGGGGACAGGCTACTTTATGTTCGGAGGCCGCCCACGCTGGCGCAACGTAGATTCCAGTCCCAGCGTGGCGGCGAGCCGTTGTTGCCACGCGGATGCGCCAAAGGGCTGCTGGCGGTTGACGCAGGTGCGGAGTGCCGTGAGTTCATGCT